>CAZEEB010000048.1:0-12230 GCA_964511245.1 uncultured Paludibacter sp. | reverse complement strand
ACACCTCAAATCCTATTTATTAGGAGTTTTCTCAACTAACGACAATGCGGTTTTTTATATCTAAATGTTATAATTTAACATTATTCATGGCGTTTGTGCCAATATTTTTCAAAAAAGCAGTCCAATCGATGATACTTTGCAATGGTTTTAATACTTTTGTGGACCAAAAATAAAAAAATATTTATTAGAAAATTAGGAAATAGTCATGGGAAGAGCGTTTGAGTATCGTAAAGCTACCAAAATGAAACGTTGGGGAAATATGGCCCGCGTATTTACAAAATTAGGAAAACAAATTACAATTGCTGTCAGAGAAAGTGGTCCGGAGCCTGACACAAATCCACGTTTAAGGGTCTTGATTCAACAATCGAAGAAAGAAAATATGCCCAAAGAAAATGTGGAACGCGCCATTAAAAAGGCAACATCGAAGGATGAAGCAGACTACAAAGAAATGGTATATGAGGGTTATGGACCAAATGGAATTGCCATAGTTATAGAAACTGCAACTGATAATCCAACACGCACAGTTGCAAATGTTCGAAGCTATTTGACCCGTCATGGTGGGTCGCTTGGAACAAGCGGTTGTTTACAGTTTTTATTTGATCATAAATGCGTTTTCAAAATTGCAGCGAAGGAAGATGTTACATTGGATGATCTCGAATTGGAACTTATAGACTTTGGTGTTGATGAACTGGTTCAAGACGAGGATGGTATTGTGTTATATGGTGATTTTCAGTCATATTCGTCTATTCAAAAATATTTGGAAGAAAATGGTTTTGAGATATTTAGCGCAGAATTTGAACGAATTCCGAATGATATGAAAGAGCTTAACGATGAACAAAAAGCCCAAGTAACAAAATTACTCGACAAGATTGAAGATGATGAAGATGTTCAAAATGTATTTCACAATATGGTTGAATAGTTATCAAAATTACAAGAACTAAATAATAGCTAAAAATTTACAAATCAGCCTGAATTTTAAATAATTCAGGCTGGTTTCATTTTTGAAATTTTGTTTTAATTTAAATTATATTCCTGTCCGGCTTGAGGAATTTCAATATTTTGAAAACCAATATTTTCCAATTCATTTTGATAAAATTTTTGAACTTCAAATTCACCATGAACCAAAAATGTTTTTTTGATTTTTGAAATATCCTGACAACCCAAAAATGTCTTCATTTCATTATAGTCGCCATGACCCGAAAAAGCTTCAATTTTAGCAATTTTTGCTTTTAGCGAGTGAATTTCACCAAAGATTGAAATTTTTCGTAAGCCGGGTTCTTGTATCCGGGCACCCAGTGATGTAGGCGTACAATAACCAACTATCAAAATGGTATTTCTCCAGTTTGAGATATTATTTGCAATATGATGTTTTACTCTTCCGGCTTCAGCCATGCCCGAAGATGAAATTATTATGCAAGGATTAAACTGTTGATTTAAAGCTTTAGACTCTTCCACGCTTTTGATATAATTTAACGAATTAAACCCAAAGGGGTCATTATCGTATTTCAATACTTCTTTAACTTCATCATTCATACACTCGGTATGCAACCGAAAAATATCAGTTGCATTCACAGACAGGGGACTATCAACAAAAACATCAATTTTGGGAAGTAAACCTTTATTAAACAAACCATTAAGTACATATATAATTTCCTGTGTACGACCGATTGAGAATGAAGGAATTATCAGTTTGCCTTTTCTGTCAATACAAGTATCTACTACAATTTTCAATAATTCTTGTTCACTTTCATTTTCATCAGGATGCAATCTATTGCCGTAAGTGGACTCAGTGATTAAATAATCGCATTGCGGAAACGCAGTTGGAGGATGCAAAATGCGATTATGTGGACGACCTATATCACCGGTAAATGCTAAATGTATTTTTTCGCCATTCTCAATCAGTTCCAGATTTACAACCGCACTGCCAAGCATGTGGCCTGAATTTGTGAATTTCAGGTTTATCTTGTCGTTTATCTGAAAGCGACGATTGTATGCTACAGCAATAAACAATTCCATACATTTTTGGCAGTCAAGCTCTCTGTATATCGGCTCAACAGGCTTCAATCCTTGTTTTTCACGTTTTTTGTTAAACCACTTATTATCCAATTCCTGAATATGACCGCTATCGGCAAGCATAATGGAGCACAGGTCACGTGTGGCATTGGTACAAACTACCGAACCTCGAAAACCAAGTTTATACATGTAGGGTATCAATCCTGTATGGTCGATATGAGCATGACTAAGTATGATATAGTCAATTTCTGCTGGCTCAAACATCAGGTTGCGGTTCATGGCATCCGTATCTAGCCCTTTTCCCTGAAACATGCCGCAATCGAGCAAAATATTTTTTCCTTCAAAGGTGGTAATCAGGTGTTTACTACCTGTTACTTCGCGTGCAGCGCCTATAAATTTGATTTTCATGCTTATATGATTTGCAAACCACATAGATAGATTAAACTAAATAAATTGATACTTTATATAAGTTCAATGTGCCTACTGTGGTTAATTTTATATTTAGTTCAAAACTACATAAAATTATTAATAAAATCAACTAAGTATATCACAAAAGAATTGTTATAATACTTTTCTTTTTTTATTGGTTTAATTTCAATCGCAAAATTGTTTTTACAAATATTATATCATGTTGTTTGTCCGTTCCAAAAAAATCGAATTGAAATTACTAGTTTCACTTAAAGTATTAATACTGCAAGCCTAAATGTGTTTGCCTTAATATAAAAAGTCACTTTGACTTCGAAAATATATAGTTTCGTTTTTATATTGTTCCATAAGTTCGTTTGTAAAGCTCTAATTAACATTTTTTACACAACAACAGATTTCTCATCAAAAAATAAGACCCAAAAACAAACGCTGTTTTAAGTTGTTATATTGACACATTTTCAAATTAAATTTTATGTCACGTATAAGCACTTATCTCAACTTTCCGCGCAATACGGAGGAGGTTTTCAATTTTTATAAAACAGTTTTCGGAACTGAATTTTCGGGCGAAGGAATAGCCCGTATGGGCGATTTTTCGAATCCACAGTTAGTTGATGAAGATAAAAACCTGATTATGCACATTGAATTGCCCATTACAGGTGGTCATGTGTTGATGGGAACAGACACACCTGAATCGATGGGGTTCAGCGTCAATGTGGGCAATAACATTCACATTATGCTCGAACCCGATACTCGTGAAGAAACCAAGCAACTTTTCGACAAATTATCAGAAGGTGGCTCAGTGGAAATGGATCTTCAGGATGCATTCTGGGGAGCTTATTACGGCAATTGTACTGACAAATTCGGTATTCAATGGATGTTTAACTGCAATGCTAAATAAATGGAATCAATAAAGGTTCACGTAAGTATCAACGCTTCGCTCGAAGAAGTTTGGAGGCGTTTCTGCACACCGGCAGATGTAGAACAATGGAATGCCGCTTCGGAAGACTGGCATACCACAGCAGCAACAAATGATTTGCAGATTGGTGGAAAATTCAACTACCGAATGGAAGCAAAAGACGGCAGTTTTGGGTTTGATTTTTGGGGAATTTATAATGCTGTTGATGAATTTAAACAACTTGACTATACACTCGGCGATGGTCGTAAGGTAAGCATCGTTTTTGAATATAATGGAATCGGAACTAAACTTACCGAAACTTTTGAGGCCGAAACAGAAAACCCTGTTGATATGCAACAACTGGGTTGGCAGGCTATTCTGGATAATTTTAAAAAATATGTTGAGTCAAATTAAAATATAATTTTTTGTAAGCAATATAAGCAAGTTTGAAATAGCTAAGCTATTGTAAATTGCAGATATAATTAAAAGTTTGAAAAAATCAAAATACCACAAATAGGCTATAAAAGCATTTATAAGAGTGACCTTTGTCTGTTTACAACCTTTCACACGAACGAATGTTATTTTAATGCTTATCTGCTATTTGAAAACCACTCAAATTTGTACCTTTGCAAATTAAAATCTAAACCACAAATAATATAACGGTTTATCCTGAAACGAATAAAACAAAATTTAAACAATTTTGACCAATAGGTAATTGATTATCAAAGAACTAAGGTCGATTCACTCTTTAGGGGATAAGGTTAATGCTTAATTGCTATTGAAATTTGAATTGTATTGTGGTTGACTAATTTTTTTATGTAAATGGATAAAAAACAAAAACAGGGTGGAAAGCCCAAAGGTCCAAGTATCTTCGGGGTACTTAAACCTTATAAATATATGATTGCCGGACTGATTGTGTTTGCATTGCTTAGCAATGCGGTAAATCTGCTTATTCCTAAAATCATTTCGCACAGTATTGACGACTTATCAAATGGTCGTTTTTCACTACATACTATCTTGATTCAATTTTTAGTTGCTTCGTTAATAATATTCGTATTTACGTTTCTACAAGGAATTTTACAAACCTACGCTTCCGAACAAGTTGCCCGTGATTTAAGAAAAAAACTAACCGAAAAAATATCAAATCAAAGTTATTCCTTTATTCAGCAAACTAATCCTTCCAAATTACTAACAAACCTCACATCTGATGTTGATTCAGTTAAAATGTTTGTTTCCATGGCAGTAGTTTCTTTGGCTTCATCGTTGTTTATAATTATTGGTGCCAGCGCATTACTTATATCTATAAATTGGAAATTGGCGTTAAATGTATTGGTTATTATTCCGGTAATAATTGGAGCTTTTGGTTTAGTATTCAGCAAATTAGCTGTTCTATTCAAAAAAAGCAGAGAAGTAGTTGACAGGCTTAATAAAATTATAAATGAAAGTATAATTGGCGCTGCATTGGTTCGGGTTTTGAACGCTCAAATAACCGAATATAATAAATTTATGCTTGCAAATACCACTTCCAGGGATTTGAGTTTAGCCATACTTAAACTTTTTGCTACATTAATACCAATTGTAGTTTTTGTGGGTAATATGGCTTCACTTGCAATTTTAGCTTTAGGAGGTCATTTTGTAATTACTGGTGCTATGTCAATTGGCGATTTTGCAGCATTTAGTTCATATCTGGTCATTTTAATTTTTCCAATTATGGTAATTGGGTTTATAAGTAATTTCATAGCGCAAGCATCGGTGGCTTATGGACGCATCAGCGAAGTACTAAATGCTACTGAAAGGATTGATACAGGCAGCATTGAAACCCCATTGAAAGGAAAAATTGAACTAAAAAATATTAACGTAACATTGGGGCATAAACCTGTTTTAAAAAATGTATCATTTAGCATAAATTCCGGTTCAAAAACAGCTATCATGGGTCCAACCGCTGCCGGAAAAACCCAGTTACTCCATCTTTTAACAGGATTGTTGAGCCCTGATAGTGGCGAAATTCTTTTCGACAACATCAACTTAGATAATTACAAAAAAGAGTTTTTCCAACATCAAATTGGTTATGTTTTTCAAGACAGTGTAATTTTCAGCTTGAGTTTACGCGAAAATATTGCTTTTAACGATAAGGTAACAGACGAATTAATGGAAAAAGCAATTAGAACTGCAGAGCTGGAAGATTTTATAAACCTCTTACCTGATGGACTGGAAACCATTGTGAGTGAACGGGGTACGAGCTTATCAGGTGGTCAGAAGCAGCGAATTATGTTGGCCAGAGCATTGGCATTAAATCCAAAAATACTGTTGCTCGATGATTTTACAGCCCGGGTAGATGCAAAAACCGAGCAAAAAATACTGAAAAATATAGAAGCTAATTATCCAGACATTACACTCCTTTCTGTTACACAAAAAATCTCATCGGTTAAGCATTATGGACAGATAATTTTATTGGAGGAAGGTGAAATTTTGGGAATTGGTAAACACAAAGAATTAATGGAATCAAGCCCTGAATACGTTCAAATTTTCAATTCACAACGCAGCACAAATTACTATGAGCAATACTAATTCACATGCTCGATCCGGCGGTATGCTTGGAAATGCAATGAAACCTGCCGAAAATGTTAGTACCAAGCTAATTATATCCAGATTGATGACCTTGGTTGGAAAGGAAAGAAAAAAACTTTACGTGGCAATGCTGTTTATTTTCATAAATTCAGGGCTAAACCTAATTGCTCCTTATTTAATGGGGAAAGCTGTGGATAAATTTGTAATAACACACCAATACGAAGGATTAATTAAATACTCCATCATTTTGTTCGGTGTTTTTTTACTTGCACTTATTAGCGGATATACTCAAGCTCAACTCATGGGACGAGTTGGTCAGCGCATGATGTATAATCTACGAAACAATATTTTTAGCAAACTTCAAGAACTACCCATCAATTTTTTTACTCAAAATAAAGCTGGTGATTTAATTTCAAGAGTAAATAACGATACAGATAAGATTAACCAGTTTTTTTCGCAATCGCTGGTTCAATTTATGAGTAGTATTTTTACAATGATGGGTGCTGTCATTTTTTTGATTTCAATAGATATTAAATTAGCATTGGCTGCCCTTGCTCCTGCTTTATTTCTGTGGTTTTTTACCAAAGCTGTATCACCCTGGGTAAAAAAAAGCAATGCCGTGAACATGAAAAATACAGGAAATTTAAGTGCCGAAATTCAAGAAAGTTTGGACAATTTTAAAGTTATTGTAGCTTTTAACCGACGTGATTATTTTAGACGAAAATTTGATGAAGTTAACAATATAAACTACCTAAGTGCTGTAAAAGCAGGAATAGCCAACAATGTTTTTACTCCGGTTTACGGATTTTCCTCAAACATTGGTCAACTGGTAGTTTTGGTTTTAGGCATTTATTTGATTTCAGTGGGTCAATTTTCGGTAGGTTTACTTATCAGTTTTTTAGCATATATTGCTCAATTTTACAATCCACTTCGTCAAATTGCAGCTTTATGGGCAAGTTTTCAGGTAGCATTAGCCGGTTGGGACCGTATTTCACAAATAATGTCACAAGAAAATCCATTAACGATAATCCCGTCAGAGGCAAGTGAAGAAAACCCAAGTTTAATTTCGTTTCGGAATGTATCATTTTCATACACGCCAGATAAAGAAATACTAAGCAATGTAAGTTTTGATTTAGTAAGAGGAAAAATATATGCCTTTGTAGGCCCTACCGGTGGTGGAAAAACGACTACTGCCTCGCTAATTGCCCGACTTTATGATCCAAGCATTGGTCAGATATTTTTAGATGGTAAAGATATTCGCTCGTATGATGCTAACGGAAGGTCAGCAAAGATTGGATTTATTCTTCAAGAACCATTTCTGTTTACCGGTACAATTCGGGACAATATATTATACGGGAATGCTTGTTTTATTGATTTAAGCGATGAAGAACTAATTGAAGAACTGAAAGAAGTAGGACTCGATGGATTACTTGAACGATTTGATGGAGGATTACAATCAGTAATAAGTTCGGCTGGTGAAGGGCTTAGCCTTGGTCAAAAGCAAATTATTGCTTTTATTCGTGCAGTTATTCGACGTCCCGATTTACTTATACTCGACGAAGCTACTGCCAATATTGATACAGTAACTGAACAATTACTGGAAGACATACTTAGAAAATTGCCTAAAAGTGCTACCCGAATAGTGATAGCACACCGACTTAATACAATTGAAACTGCCGATGAAATATATTTTGTTAACTCAGGAGCTGTTACAAAAGCCGGTTCTATGGAAGATGCCGTAAATCTTTTATTGCATGGAAAAAGAGACAGTTAGTTATACAAACTAAAAAAACAAAAATAACTGTTTAGTCCAAACAATTCTCAATTTTTAGTTAAATTATATATTTATTGAACTATGAAAAAGCTCAATATTCATGTTTTAATGCATGTAGCTTATGAAGGTATAGCTTGTATTGAAAGTTGGATTCAGTTGCATCAACACTCTGTTTCATTTACAAAACTATATGAGTCAGTCAATTTCCCTGAATCCGACGAATATGACTGGTTAATAGTAATGGGTGGACCAATGAGTGTAACTGATGAACAAAAGTTTAGTTGGTTAGTTACTGAAAAGAAATTCATTTTAGATAGTATCGAAAGTGGAAAAACAGTTATTGGGATATGTCTTGGTTCACAATTAATTGCCGAGATGTTGGGAGCAAGGGTATATCCGAATTTACAGAAGGAAATAGGGTGGTTTGACCTTGAATTAACTCAAGAAGCTAAAAAAATAGAAATTTTCAAGCTATTCGAAGATAAATTCAAAGTATTTCATTGGCACGGCGATACCTTTGATTTGGCGAGAAATTGCATAAGGTTATTTCATTCTGAAGTCACTAAAAATCAGGCATTTATATACAATGATAAAGTATTGGGTCTTCAGTTTCATTTGGAAGTTACTTCAAATTCATTGATTGAAATGATTGAAAATGGAAAAGAGGAATTAATAGAAACCAAATCAGTACAAACTGCATCAGAAATACTAAAATATTCTGAACATATTGCATTAAACAACCAAAAGATGTTTCATATTTTAGATTATTTGGAATCAAAGTAAACCTAAATTGAATCAAAATTATCGGTCAAATTTAATATAACGTGGTTCACTTGGCACATAATCGTCATTATCCCATAATGTGCTGGTAATCATCAAATCAGCACTATAGCGATTACAGGCAATAGGTACATTGTGTACTCTGCATTGCCGCAATAACATTTGAATATCAGCTTCGTGTGGTTGAGCGTTCAAATCATCTATTAGAAATACAGCAAGATTAATTTGTTTTCGAACCACCAAGGCTGCAATTTCTGCATCGCCACCCAGCGGACCTGAATTCATACAGCTAATTTCAACATCAACCCCCTTATCCTTCATTGCATTTTGAATCAAACTACCTGTAGTTCCGGTACAAATCAACTTGTGTTTTGCCAACATATCGGCATTAAATACAGCCCATTCAACCATATCGGCTTTTCGTCTATCGTGAGCAACGAGTGCAATTGTCAATTGTTTATTCATCTTTTCTCATTTAAATTTATCCATTTCACAAAATTACAGTTTTTACTTTTATAAACAATGTTTTTTCTCGAAAGTTCTTAAAAATCGACTCAATGATTGCAGCCTTTGTAAAATTTATTTACTTTTGTGTTCAAACAATACAGTTCAATGACAAAAAGAAATTTCACTCTGGTTATTTACTTGCTTTTAATTATTTGTGTTGAAGCACAACACCTTAAACGTGAAATGCGCGCTGTATGGATTGCAACTGTTGCTAACATTGATTGGCCAAGTCAACGAAACCTTAGCTCAAAATCACAACGTGAAGAGATGCGTTTAATGCTCGATGGTTTGCAAAAAAATAATATCAATGCCATTGTTATGCAAATCAGACCCACTGCCGATGCATTTTATCCTTCAGCACTTGAACCTTGGTCGCATTGGCTTACCGGAAAGCAAGGAACTAAACCAGACACTTACTATGATCCTCTACAATTCATTATAGATGAGGCACATAAACGTTGTATGGAAGTTCATGTTTGGCTTAATCCCTACCGGGTTACTAATTCTGATAACTTAAGTATTTTAAATAAAACGCATCTCTACTTCAGGAATAAAGACCTTTTTGTAAAATATGGCGATAAATATTATTTTGACCCGGGACTGGACGAAACCCGTGAGTTTTTAAATCGCGTGGTAGAAGATGTGGTAGAGCGATATGACATTGATGCAATTCATTTTGATGATTACTTTTACCCCTACCGCGTTGGTAATGAGGAATTTCCTGATGAAATGACATTTAAGAAATATCCACGAGGTTTTACTGTAAACCAAAAAAATGATTGGCGAAGAAATAATGTTAATATGGTAATTGCTGAATTACAACACACTATTAAAAGCATTAAGCCTTGGGTTGAATTTGGAATTTCACCATTTGGGGTTTGGAGAAATGATAATGTTGATATAAAGGGGTCGGCTACCCGTGCAGGTGTTCAAAACTACGACGACCTGTATGCCGATATTTTGAAATGGCTTAAAGAAGGAACGATTGACTATGTAGCCCCACAGCTTTACTGGGAAATAGGAAAAAAAGTAGCTGATTATGAAATACTTGCGAAATGGTGGAGCGAAAATTCTTACGGAAAGAATTTATACATTGGGTTATACGCTTCGCAACTCGGATCTCCGGATGCTGCAGCTGCATGGAGAAAAGGAAATGAATTATGCAGACAATTAAGTTTAAATAAAAAACATTCTCAAATTGATGGAACTATATTTTTCAGTGCTAAAACCTTCTTAAAAAATAAACAGAACTTAAATGACAGTTTACAACGCAACTATTTTAAATACCAAGCTCTATGTCCTATAAATCGAAATATTGAAGGTGAAACACCAATTCAACCATGCAATGTTAAAACGCTTCGTGATGGCAAAGATGCCTACTTGATTTGGGACGAAATAAATGAAGAAGGTGACTGCAAAATTGCTTATTATGTGGTATATGCATTTAAAGGAAATAAGGTAGGAGATTTGAGTGATCCGACAAATATTATTCAGAGAACAACCGAAAACTGTATTGATTTAAGATTGTTCGACCAAAAGTTTCATGGAAATTATACTTTCGTTGTTACTGCTGTAAACCGATATAAGTATGAAAGCGTGCCTACTTATGGCATTACCCGTCGGCTATAAGATTGTATTAACTTAAAATCAATTGCTGAAGTCAACAAAACAGCTTGTTTTTATGTTTTGAAGTAATAAAACAGTTTTTCAAAAAGTAAAACTTAAACTTCAATTACATGAATCAAAAAAAAATACTACTAATTTCGATAGCAATTATCATAATTTCCACACTTTGGGCGCAGGACCGCTTATTCACTTATACCTACCAAAGTGGTGTTCTCAATAAAGGTCAACGTGAATTGGAAGTTTTTAATACCCTTCGTACTGGAAAAGCTGAATATTACGGAAGGTTTGACAACAGAATTGAATTTGAAACAGGATTAGCCAAAAACCTGCAAACTTCATTTTACTTGAATTTAACTTCTATAACTGAATCGGTGGGCATAAATCCGACCAAATCACTCCAAACCGAACACGAAATAAGCTTCTCGAACGAATGGAAATACAAAATATTTGACCCATTGTTAAATCCGTTTGGAATGGCACTTTATGGTGAGTATGAAATTGGGACTACGGAATATGGTCTTGAAGGAAAGCTAATTATAGATAAGAAAATTGATAATTTTGATGTAGCTGCCAATGCTACTTACGAACTGGAACTCCATGCAAACTCCAATCCGGACATTACAAATTGGGAAAAAGTAGCTAGAGCTGATTTAAATTTATCGGTAGCTTATGAGTTAAATTCTCATTTACATTTAACTCTCGAAAATGTTTTTCAAAATGTTTTTCAATCGGGAATTTTAAGCCACAACGCACTGTATTCAGGTTTAGGTATATCATACTCACAGGATAAGTATTGGATAAACTTCACAGTATTACCTCAAATTGTATCATTTAAAGGTCAAAATACGAACAATTTAAACCTGGATGAATTTGAAAAAATTCAATTTAGATTATTATTTTCCTATGCTATTTAACAAAACAATTAAAAATTTAGTTTTCATTATTGGAGCAATAAGCTTAAGCTCTTGTAATTCAGCATTGTATAATCCAAATTCGGAAAATACAATGGCTGATGTAAATTTAGAAGATTTAATTAAAGGACGGAATATTTACATAGATAAATGTGCCGGCTGCCATAATTTAATTCTTCCAAAAAAATACAATAATGTTCAATGGATTGCAAACTTAAACAAGATGCAACCAAAAGCAAAAATAAGCAATAACGAAAAAAAATTAATTTTCGACTATCTCACCGGATTTAAAAAATAATACTTCCTGTAATTTTTAAGTCTTACATTTTTTTGATAAAAACCAATCAAAATCAGTCTCCACGCACAATTTAAAAATATAAATAATACTAAATAATATATATTAATGTTATATATTAAATTTAGTGATAAAGCTATGCTATTGATTCAATAGCATTTAAATCAATTGTAAAGTGGAGATTACAATATTTCATCGAACTATATTCATAGGCTTTTTTTAGAGAATAAATTCGTGAATTAGAAAAAAAAGTTGTTCCTTTGCACCCGATTTCAAGCAAATTAAATTTAATAATTTATATGAGCAATTTATCACTTTTTTTAACAGCATTACTTACCGGAGCTGTATTTGTTGTTGCCGGAATTGGTATAGCATTACTTCTGGCACCCCGCTCTTTTAATTTACAAAAAGGCGAACCTTACGAATGTGGAATTC
>CAZEEB010000047.1:0-12245 GCA_964511245.1 uncultured Paludibacter sp. | reverse complement strand
TCGATTTTCAAAAAAAATATGATTTTCTTATTAAAAAGTTTGGCTATAATAAAAAAAACATTTATTTTCGTGCGATTAAATCTCTAATAATTATCTGTTTCGTTAATCTTAAATTTATTTACACAATGAAAAACAAGTCTGGAAATTCAACTATTTTAGTTGTTGGAGTAGTTTTAGTGGCAGCATTTACTTTTGCAGCATGGTATATGGGTGATAATTCCAATAATAAAGCAATGTATTCCATAAATGGAAAATCACTTTATTCAGGCATTCAAAACAGCAAAGCTGGTCAAACATTCAATACTTCAGCAGGATTGAAAGTAAGTGGCGAAAAATCAACAACTTCAAATTTACCTACTTACAAAAAGAAATCTACAACTTCAGCAGGAAGTGGTTCGGTTGATTTTCCATCTACATCAAACCCAAGTGCAGCAAATGTAAATATTGCTAACAACTCGATTCAGGAAAATAGTGTTAGAACTTCAA
Organism: uncultured Paludibacter sp.; assembly: GCA_964511245.1. Classification (GTDB taxonomy): domain Bacteria; phylum Bacteroidota; class Bacteroidia; order Bacteroidales; family Paludibacteraceae; genus Paludibacter. Next base: position 11,759 of record CAZEEB010000047.1, on the reverse strand, counting down.
CCGTACAATACTCGCCAAGTAATAATACCAACAATACTACTGATTTCAATGCACTTACAATAGTGAATCAACCAACTCCACAACAAACTGTGACAAGGCAAATAGTAAATAAAACGGATATGGATCCGGCTTTTTTACTTTATAAAATTAAACCAACAGGCAAGTTTACTGCAGCACAATCAAAAGCATCTAAGGCTGGCGATGCGGTAGCTACAAGTTCTAAAGCGAGTAAAACCGGAAGACAAAAAACTGATGGCGGCTCAAACCCGGGTGATCCTGGTTATCTCGGTGGTAGCTTACCAGTTGGAAACGGAGTATGGATTTTGTTGAGTCTGTTGGCTGTTTACAGCGTAAAAAAACAATATTTTAGCTAATTAAATTACTCGATATGATACAAAAAGCCAAATTCGATTGAATTTGGCTTTTTTGTTATGAATTCACACAAAAAACACTATTTTTGACTGAACGATTTGAATGATTAACTGTTGTAACTATACAAAATCAGAATGTATATGGAGGATAACATAAAGAAAAACACCCATAAAAGCTTAATTGAAAATCAGATACTTGTCATCTTTGGTTCGAATGGCGATTTAGCAAAACGCAAATTACTTCCGGCAATTTTTCAGCTTTATCTCGATAATTTGCTTCCTGAGAATTTTGCTGTAATAGGTGCGGGCAGTCAGGAGAAGGATGAACTTGCAAATCGAAATGATGTATCAAATTCGATGGCTATTTTTGCAAAAGCCGTTGTTGAAGAGAATCCGCTTAAACTTGAACAATTTTTGGAACATATTTACTATCAGAAAGTAAACAACCAAACTGAAGGCGATTTCGAACTCTTAAAAAAATACATTGATGCTTTATCCGAGTCGCTTCAATTACCTAAAAATATAATTTACTATTTTTCAATACCACCTTTTTTGTATGAAGTGGTGGCAGCTAACCTGATAAAATATGGCTTAAATACAGAATCAGATGGTTGGAAACGCATTATTGTGGAAAAACCATTTGGTTATAGTTATGATACTGCAATTGATTTAGACAAAAAACTCCGTACCGGATTTAACGAAGATCAAATTTATAGAATAGACCATTATTTAGGGAAAGAAACGGTTCAGAACATAATGGTAACAAGGTTTTCAAATGGTTTTTTTGAACCTATATGGAACAGAAAATACGTTGATAGAGTAGAAATTACAGCATCCGAAAAAATTGGAGTTGGTAATCGGGGTGGATATTATGACACATCGGGTACTATGCGTGATATGATTCAAAATCATTTACTGCAAGTTCTGGCAGTGGTAGCCATGGAACCACCTTCAATATTCGACTCGGAATCTATTCGAAATGAAAGTGTAAAAGTACTTCAATCGTTGAGGCAAATAAAACCTGCCGAAATTACACAAAACGTAGTTCGTGGTCAATATATCGAAACCTATGTTGAAGGTGAAACCCAAAAAGGTTACCGACAGGAAAAAGATGTAGCTCCAAATTCTAAAACCGAAACATTTGTGGCAATGCGAGTTTTTGTTGACAATTGGCGCTGGGGCGATGTTCCCTTTTATATTCGTACCGGAAAATGCTTACCCGAACGCGTTACTGAAGTGGTGATTCATTTAAAACCAGCACCTCACCAATTATTCAAGCAGCGTTGTGTGGCTCAATCCACCAATATGATAATTTTACGTATCAGCCCTGATGCCGGTGTGGCAGTTGATTTTGGCATGAAAATTCCAGGTGCCGGTTATAAAGTTCAAAATGTAAACATGGCATTTCATTATTCCGATCTGGCTTCCAACAAAATTTCCGAAGCATACGAACGTTTGTTACTCGATTGTATGATAGGCGATTCAACATTGTATGCCCGCGCAGATGCAGTTAAAGCGAGTTGGAAATTTGTAGACCCAATATTACAAGCATGGAAAAACAATCATGAAATTCCGCTCTATTTTTACGAAGCAAATACATGGGGTCCGAAAGAAGCAAATGCATTATTTGGCGACAAAGAGCTTAAATGGCGTGCTCCTTTCAAAAAATTCAAAACTGAATAATTTTAATCTTTATTGTGATATAAATAAATGAGCAATTCCCTGCATATATTTTCAACTCCTGAGGATACAGCACGAGCAGTGGCTGAACTTTTATTGGTTAAATCAAAAGAAAAAAATAAAAAATCAATTCCTTTAAATGTTGCATTATCAGGTGGAAGTACTCCAAAGTTACTTTTTCAGGTACTTAGTAATGAATACATTGATAAAATAGATTGGGATTTGATACGCCTTTTTTGGGTGGATGAGCGCTGTGTTCAACCTACACATTCAGAAAGCAATTATGGCATGACTTATGATAATTTACTTAAGAATGTTCCTATTCCCAACTCAAATATCTTTAGAATGTATGGCGAAGCTAATCCGGAGAATGAAGCACTTCGATACGCACAAGTACTTGAAAATCAACTTCCAATAAAAAACAATACACCCCTATTTGATTTAATTTTGCTCGGTATGGGCGATGATGGACACACTGCATCCATTTTTCCAACTAATATAGGATTGTTGAATTCAACGAAACTGGTTGAAAATTCAGTACATCCAAACACTAAACAGCAACGGATTACATTGACAGGCAAGATTATAAATGCAGCAGATCAGGTAGTTTTTATGATAACCGGAACTAATAAAGCAGGTGTTTTATATCAGATTTTAAATAAAAAACCCGGTTTTGAGACCTATCCGGCTTCATATATTTGTTCATCCAATGGAGAAGTTGATTTTTATTTAGATGAAAATGCAACATTGTAAATTTAATTGTCTTGAAATTAAGCTATTTAGTGCATGACACTACGAAATCATTTAGAATTATTTTATACCAATTACAACATTCCACCCAATGGTGGAATTGAAGATGCCGTTTTTGAAGTTCCATTACCCTATTTTACTTTAACATTACCGAATTTTTCATGGCGAAAAAAAATGCTCTATATACATGATTTAGAGCATATACTAAATAAACAAGATACAAGTTGGCAGGGTGAAATCTTTATTGCATCCTGGGAAATATCAACCGGTTTTTTTCGAAATTTTCCGGTACTATTTTTTCCACTCTGGACTATGGGTTGGGGTTTGTGGGTAAATCGTAAAACAGTATATAAAGCTTTCAAAAAAGGGCATTCCGATAAAGGTATTGCCCGACTTCAACTAAGCCAAGATGAACTTCTGGAAATGAATTTGACAGATTTACAGGGACTTACGTTACTAAAACGACACAATAGAAACAACACTCTTCTTTACCTAAAATTTACATTCTGGAGTTTGATTAGTCAACTTGTCTTTTTATTTCCAGTGCTTATTTTAAGCGTTCTACTCTTTTTATTGATACAATAAAGCCATTTCTTATTTTGTATTCTGGCTTATTTGTACTAAATTTGAACTATCAATTTTTATATTTATCCCTGCAAAATGAAAACACAAAAAAAAATCCTAGCTTTATTCCTTTCTTTGGCATTTTCAATCTTTTGTTTTTCGCAAAAACAAAAAAACATGAAAACCGATGGTCATAAATCATTTTTTTATGGTTCCGATACTAAAAACTGGGTTTATGTACTTAAAGATAAGTCACTTGATGTTTCAAAAGTTTTTAAAATGGAGCAAGGTGTTTTGAGTATTTCGGGCGAATCAAGTGGATATTTACGAACCAAAATGATTTATTCAAATTATGAGCTAAATCTGGAATACCGCTGGACTAAAGAGCTTGCCAATAGCGGGGTATTAGTTCATATTCAGTCCAGAGACACAATTTGGCCCAGCTGTTTTCAGGTGCAACAGCGAGCTGGAGCTGCCGGAGATATTATCTGTATGAATGGGCTTTGGGCAAAAGAATGTAAGGATTCTGTGAAATTTACGGTACCAAAACTAAAACCGTCAAATGAAAAAACCCTTGGCGAATGGAATACACTAAAGATTAGATGTTACGGCAATACACTCGAGGTTTTTGTGAATGGGTTACAACAAAACTATGTGACCGGACTCACAGCCGAAAAAGGCTATTTTGGATTTCAAAATGAAGGTAAACCCCTCGAATTTAAACATCTTTTTGTGCGAAAAATAACAAATTCAGAAAAATAGAATGGCAAAACACAGGGTTTATTCTAATGAATTCCAGCCCTGTGCCTGAAGCTGTATTTCTTCGCCTTCACGCCCAACCAAATTGAGTCCTAGTTCCGGTTTAGTCATGTGACCTACAATGGCAACACCTTCCATGGTTACAATTTTATCATAATCGTTCAATGAAACAGTAAATAGCAATTCGTAATCTTCGCCACCATTTAAAGCAGCCATTACAATGCTCATATTGAGCTCTTCGGCCATAACGACAGCCTGATAGTTGATGGGTATTTTATCTTCGTACACCCTGCAACCGGTTTTGCTTTGAGAGCAAATATGCATTAATTCTGATGATAATCCATCTGAAATATCCATCATGGAAGTAGGAACAATTCCTTTCTGGTTCAATAATTCAATTATATCTTTACGAGCTTCAGGTTTCAACTGGCGTTGCAGAATGTAATCACGTCCTTCAAAGTCAGGTTGAGCTTCGTCATTGGCAGCAAAAACTATTTTCTCGCGTTCCAACAGCTGCAAACCCATATATGCTGAACCCAAATCGCCTGTTACACAGATTAAATCAGTATTTCCGGCACCATTGCGATACACAATTTTACCCTCTTTACCTTCGCCAATACAGGTAACACTGATTGCCAAACCTGTAAGAGATGCGGAAGTATCGCCGCCAATCAAATCAACGCCATATTTATCGCAAGCAAGCTTAATTCCGGCATACAATTGTTCCAAATCTTCAACTGAAAATCGTTTTGAAATACCGAGCGAAACTGTTATTTGTTTTGGAGTGCCATTCATGGCATAAATGTCTGAAAAATTTACAACTGCAGCTTTATATCCGAGATGCATAAGTGGAACATATACCAAATCAAAATGAATACCTTCGAGCAGCAAATCAGTGGTTATCAAAGTCTTATTATTTCCATAATTCAACACTGCGGCATCGTCACCTATACCGGTTTCTGTTGAAGTATTTACTGTTTTAAATTTCTGGGTCAGGTGCTTTATAAGTCCAAATTCTCCGTAAGTCGATATTTCTGTGCGTTGCATAAAGTTGTATTAAAAACCAACTTTCCCAAAGGTCTTTGAGAAAGTTGCATAAAAAAACGGTTTCAAAACTATATTTTAAAGCTTAAAGCTTATTTATTTTTTCAATTCGTCGTTGATGACGACCGCCTTCAAATTCCGACATAAAAAACACTTCAATTATATCCAAAGCTTCCGATTCAGTGACAAAACGAGCTGGCAATGAAAGAATGTTAGCATCATTATGTTGACGTGCCAAGGCGGCTATTTCAGCATTCCAGCAAAGGGCAGCGCGTATTCCAAGGTGTTTGTTAAGCGTCATGCTAATGCCGTTGCCGGTACCACAAATTGAAATACCAAAATCGAATTCGCCTTTTTTAATTGCCGATGCCATGGGATGAGCAAAGTCAGCATAGTCGCAACTTTCGGCAGAATATGAGCCAAAATCCTTAACCTCTGCAGCCCCTTCGCCTTCCATAAATTCAACTATTTTCAATTTCAATTCATAACCAGCGTGATCATTGCAAATGGCAATTCTCAGATTTTTGAACGGATTCATAAGTATGTGATTTAAATGATTTAGCTACAAAAGTAAAAATTAATTTTCAACTAATCGATTTTTTTAAACTTTCTGTGTTTTTTTATGTTTTGGAACAGATCCATATGAATTAGAAATCCTGCCTTACAAGCAAACATTGAACTTTATTAGAACTGCGAAAATTGAGTTATATCATTTTAGCCAAATAAAATTAAAGGTTGGTTTCCATTTGATTTTTCTAAGTATTCACTTCATTGTTTTTTTTGGCACAAATATTGGTTATACAAAAACGAGAGAGAATTAAGCTCAAATTTTTAATCAAACACAAAGATTATTAACTTCAATAAAAAATTACGATCATGAAAGCAAAATTAGCCATCCTGTTAGCAGTTGTACTTGTTACAACAACACAATGTGTAGCACAGAAACAATTTACGGTTGAAGCTCAAAACAACGACATAAGTAACAACCTTGACTTAAAAGCTGTTGCAACAGCTTTTGGAGAATCAAAAAATTTAGAAGATTTTGAACGTAGACTGAATGATTACGATAGCGGAATTTCAAACCTTGATTTGAATAACGATGGTCAGGTGGATTATTTGCGCGTTATTGAAGAAACTGAAAGGAACACACATGTAGTAGTTATTCAAGCTGTTTTAGGAAAAGATATCTATCAGGATGTTGCCTCCATTGTAGTTGATAAAGACCAAACGAATAATAATACCAGCGTTCAGGTAATTGGCGATCCCTATATTTATGGTCGGAATTACATCATAGAACCAGCGTATTATTATACACCTTCAATTTATTCCTATTTTTGGGCGGTAAATTATAACCGCTGGAACTCACCTTATTATTGGGGTTATTACCCAAACTATTATCATCACCGCAGTCCGTTTGAATTAAATATCTATTTATCAAATGTGTATACACACATTAATCACGACCACAGATATTATTATTCAAATACAATTCGAAATCATGAAGCCGAAACGATTCATTCAAACATCAGCAGAAATGATTATGCAGAAAGGCATCCCGACCGTACATTCAGCAATAGAAACGAAAATGCAAAAAACAAAAGAGATTTTGAATTTAACCGAAATGGTATAATTCGTAACGGTGGTTCAAGAAGTGATTATCAACAAAAATCGACCGAGAATAATCGAACACCACGTTCGTATGACAGCTCTAATTCTACAAGAAACAGCCAGTCGGGCGGTTGGAATCAACGAAATTCAACAAACAATGCTACTAGAGATAATACTTACCCAAACAGAAATAACAATGAATCGGGTAATCGAAACAACGGTTGGCAAAACAACGACCGTAACCATAATCAACCCACAAGCCCTACGCCAACTTATACACCATCGCCAACAAATAATAACAATTCTAACCGAAATTCGGATGCAAATACAAATAGCAGGGTAAATCAGCCCCGTCCGCGTTACGATAGTGGAAACACCAACAATTCAATCAATAGAAATATAGAATCCAGACCAAATACTCAGCTTACTCAGCCTCGAAGTTCAGAACAAAAAACTACCGGAACTCAGCCTGCAGTAAGAGAATCACGTCGTGAATCACGCGATAATTCAATTAAAAATGATGAACGAAAATAATAAGCGTATTTTGTATAAAATAGATTTTGTTTAGTTTGTGCAAAACCGTTGAGAGAAATATTTCAACGGTTTTTTACTGTTTTAAGTTTTGTGAAGAAAAAAATCAATTAGCACAGCCATTCTAAATTAAAAAACGAACAAAATAGTTGATTGTTTATTAAACCATTTTAGTCAAAACAAGTCAAACGAATATGATTTTAATTGCAGTACAAGCATGAATCAATCTGAATCAGAGTTATTGAGCGAACTCCTAAACCCAAAACTTCGAACGGCTGCGTTTGCAAGGCTTGTAAGGTTGTATCAGGAGCGTCTATATTGGCACATTCGAAAAATGGTACTATCGCATGAAGACTCAAATGACATACTGCAAAATGCGTTTCTTAAAGCATGGAACGGACTTGACGGATTTCGGGGTGAATCACAGTTTTCAACCTGGCTTTACCGCATTGCTACCAATGAAGCACTCACTTTTTTAGCAAATAAACGAAATCATTTTGCCGGTTCGATTGACGATGTGGATGATAATTTAATTTTAAACCTTAGAGCTGACAGTTATTTTGACGGAACAGAGTTGCAATTAAAACTTCAGGAAGCAATTCTTAGCTTACCTCAAAAACAGCGCATGGTTTTTAATATGAAGTATTTTGATGATATAACTTACGAGCAAATGGAAGCAATTTTGGGCACTTCGGTTGGTGCACTTAAAGCATCATACCATCATGCCGTAAAAAAAATTGAGAAATATTTTGAAGATTAACACTACGTTAATAATACATGATGTTTTAAACTTAAACAGGATTTTTCAGTCATAGAAAATATGAAAGCAACCAATAATTCAGTCTTTAATAAAATTTCGAATGAGCTGCCATTCAGCGTTCCGAAAAATTATTTCAATGATTTTGCATCCAATATGGATAAGCAAATTGGATATAAAGCACCTTCAAAGTACCATTTAAAGCCATGGATGTATATGGCTGCGGTATTTGCAGGAGTTTTTGTACTAAGTTCTGTATTTTATTCAACCCGTTTGAAAACGGCATCAAGCAATACCGAAAGCTATGATACCTACGTGATGGCGCAAGTTGACGAAACAGCCATGGTAGATTATTATTTAACAGAAAATTCAAAAAAATAAAATATTAACCCTTTTAATGTCTGATTATCATGAAAAAAACAATACGAAATATCTTTTTAGTTCTCGTGCTGTTCAGTTCAGTTACAGTGGCACAAGAAAATCGATTTACAGCAAAACTGGATGAAATGCGTGGCAAAAAATGGCTGTTTTTGGTCAAAAAAGCTAATCTTACAACCAAAGAAACAGAACAAGTAGAGCCGATATTTATGGAATATGAAAAATCTATTTGGAGTTTTCATGCCAAAAACGGAGTTTTTTTCAAATCTATCAAAACCCAACTAAACGATGCAACTATAAATTACAGCGAAATAAATGACCGCTATGCCGAAATGGAACTTACACAAGCACAGTTATTTAAGTCTTATCATTTAAAACTTCGTAAAATTTTGGCACCCGAAACTTTATTTAATTATTACCGGGCCGAACGAGAATATAAACGCGAATTACTTCAAAACCTAAAGAACAGACCAATCACGGGCAAACAATCTAATAATCAAGAACTTGAATAATATTTAGACCAATCGGGGTTTAACCCTTTGTCATAAATAAAAAAAATACTATCTTTGCAGACCGAAAAACAAGGTTCGTTGGCCGAGTGGCTAGGCACCGGTCTGCAAAACCGATTACGGCGGTTCGAATCCGCCACGAACCTCAATAAAAAACCTTCTTAGCGCTGTTATTAAATTCGGCTTCTAAGAGGGTTTTCTGTTTTTTTCAATCGTTTGCGGATGTTATTTTAAAAGTTTTTCAACTTACATATTTGATTGCTTATTCTATAATTAAATTTGTAACGAAATATTCATTACAAATAACATGAAACGAGCACTTCAAACAAATTCTGACACGCAAATGGATGTTTCTGTGCGAGTTCCATCTGACAACTAAAACATTAATTATTCACAGATGAAAGTACACTTCAATATTCACTTTAAAACCGAATGGGGACAGACATTGGTTCTGTTTTTGTATAGTTCTCAGCACACTACACAAAGCCTATTAATGACTTGCGACGATAGATTTGTATGGACCGCTGATATTATTTTGGATACAAACCAAAAAGAAATTTCATACCAATATGCTGTTTTAAATCCTGATAAAACTACGATTTTTGAATACGGTGGCATTCGAACAATTCATTTAGCTACGTCAAATGAAAATGTGGCAATAACCGATAATTGGCGTGCCTCTTATGGTGACAGTCCATTTACAAGTGCTGCATTCTCACAGTGTTTTTTCAAAAGAGCTGAGAAATCTATCGCCGATACAAATTCGGATTTCAATCTGATTTTAGCTATAAATTGCCCTCAAATGGAACCTAACAGGCATTTTGCGATTGTAGGAAATCAAGCGGCTCTGGGTAATTGGGATGTTTCGCGCAAAATAAAATTAAACGAATCGGATTATCCTATTTGGACGATTGCACTTGATACAAATAAACTCAAATTTCCACTTGAATACAAATACCTCATTGTTGATTCTGAAACCGACGAGGTATTGGCATGGGGTGGCGGTCCAAATCGATTGGTTGAAAATGCTGATAAAAAAGCACTTAGCTTTATTAATGACGAACATTTCATTCGAACTATTCCTTCGTGGAAAGGTGCTGGTGTTGCAATTCCTGTTTTTTCACTTCGAAGTGAAGAGGGGTTTGGAGTAGGCGAGTTTAATGATTTGAAAAAAATGATTGATTGGGCTAAACGTACCGGGCAACATATTATTCAGACATTACCAATTAACGATACCATTTTATACCATACCAACTACGATTCATACCCTTACAATGCAGTTTCGGTAAATGCACTTCATCCCATTTATCTGCATTTGGAAAGTGTGGGCAAACTGAAAACAAAAAAACAAAAAGAGTATTTTATTGCCAAAAAGCAAGAGTTAAATGGCAAAACCTTTTCGGATTATCAAAATGTGATGAGTGCAAAATGGGAGTACTTCAAAATCATTTATCCTCAAGAAAGCAAAGCCGTGTTTGCTTCTTCCGAATATCGGACTTTTTTTGAAGCTAACAAAGAATGGCTTGTACCTTATGCCGCATTTTCATATTTGCGCGATTTGAATGCTACACCTGAATTTTCGAAATGGCCAAAGTACAGCACCTACTCTAAATCCGAGATAGAAGTGCTCACATCGGTAGATGAACCACATTATGATGATGTGGCTATATTTTATTTTCTACAATTTCATTTGCACAAACAATTAGTTGAAGTGCATGATTATGCTCGTGCCAATGCTATAGCTATTAAGGGCGATATTCCAATTGGAGTAAGTCCACGCAGCGTAGATGCTTGGGTTGAGCCCGGATTATTTAATACCAATGTGCAGGCTGGTGCTCCACCAGATGACTTTTCGGCCACAGGTCAAAATTGGGGATTTCCTACCTATAATTGGGAAAAAATGGAAAAAGATGGCTATCAATGGTGGCGTAAGCGCTTTCAGAAACTTGCCGAATATTTTGATGCTTATCGTATCGATCATATTTTAGGGTTTTTTCGTATTTGGGAAATACCGGTGGATGCTGTGTGGGGCTTAACTGGCAGTTTTAATCCGGCATTGCCATTTTCTCAAAATGATTTGGAGGCGAAAGGCTTGTGGTGGAGCGAAAATCGATTTCTTAAACCTTACCTGAAAGAACATGTTCTGTATGCTACTTTCGGGAAATATACCGATGATGTGATTCGTGAATACCTGTTGCAAGACGGTTGGCAAAACTATAAATTTAAACCCGAATTTGATACTCAAAAGAAAATCGAAGCTCACTTTGCGTCGTTGGGATATAATTTTGGGAACAAAGAAGTGCTGATTCGCGATGGATTATACATGCTTCATTGCGAAGTGCTTTTCGTTCGCGATTTACGCGATTCTACTAAATTTCATCCCCGAATTTCCATGCAAAGTTCAGCTTCGTTCCGCGATTTACCTGACGAAACACGCCGCTTGCTCGATCGAATTTATGTTGACTATTTTTATCATCGGCATACTGAGTTTTGGAAACAGCAGGCGTTGAAAAAGTTACCGGCACTCATTTCGTCAACTAAAATGTTGGTTTGTGGTGAAGACCTTGGCATGGTACCTGATTCAGTACCCGATGTAATGAATGCATTGGAAATTATCAGCCTGGAAATTCAACGCATGCCAAAACAAACCAACATTGAATTTGCTTTGCCGGAGAATGCTCCTTATCGCTCAGTTTGTACTACCGGCACCCACGATATGAATCCGTTGCGGGCATGGTGGGAAGAAGATCATGCCATTTCGCAACGATTTTATAATCAGATTTTAGGTATGCAGGGACCAGCACCCAT
>CAZEEB010000046.1:0-12289 GCA_964511245.1 uncultured Paludibacter sp. | reverse complement strand
TTTTCCCCGGCTCTACCTGGGCAGAAACGGATTTATTGCTGACAATTACCGAATTACCGGGCATTTATGTCGATTTTGAAAAGAAAACGGTTACAACTTTTGATCAACTTGAAACTAACCTGATTTCGGGCAATACCAAATCGGCCAAACTGAGTATTAAAAACCCGACAAAAATGATAGCCAAAACGTCTGTTTTGGTTGAAAACAACGAACAAAAAATGAAACCGTGGTCGGAAAATCGTTTTTATAACCGCAATAGAATTGAAATTAAACCGGGAGAAACCAAAATACTAAACATTGACTCTGAAAAATAATCTGATTATGAAGTTTTTATCTAAAATATTTTTACTGCTTTTTATATATGTTAATACAGCTTCTATACAATGTGTCATTGCACAGAAGCCTGAATTTATAATGGATATGGTTCATCATAATCCGGGTGAAGCACTTACAAAATCTGCATTTACAAATCCAGAATATATAAAAAATCAAGGATTTAATGTGCAGGTAATGAATGACTTTATATTTCCAACAGCAGCAATTACATTTGAACTGTTTGATAATACACTTTTTGCTAAAGGAACAAAAGAACGTGCGTGGTCTGACTCCATTACACAACTGATTCAAAACAACATAAAAGCGGCTCATGCAGCACATATTAAAGTTTTTTATTTTACTGATATTGTAGTTTTGCCTAAAAAGCTTGTAGAAAAATACAAAGCGCAAATTTGTGATGAAAATGATAAAATTACATTTGAAAAACCGCTTACCGTTGAATTACATAAAATAATGTTTGATGAATTATTTCGGAAATTTCCTGATTTAGATGGTCTGGTTATCCGAACGGGTGAAACTTATTTAAACAATGTGCCATATCATACCGGTAATAATCCAATAACAAAGGGACCTGAAAGTCATATTAAACTATTACAACTTCTGCGCAATGAGGTTTGTGTAAAACACAACAAAACAATCATTTATCGCACCTGGTCTTTTGGTGGCATGCATGAAAACCCTGATTACTATTTGGGTGTAACCAATGCCATTGAACCACACCCAAATTTAGTATTTTCGATCAAACATGTGAAAGGCGATTATCACCGCACTTTTCCATTTAACCCAACGCTGGGTATTGGCAAGCACCGACAAGTCGTAGAGGTTCAATGTCAGCGTGAATACGAAGGCAAAGGTGCCTATCCAAATTATGTGATGAAGGGCATAATTAATGGTTTCGAGGAATATAATCCGAATCAACATCCAAGCTGCCTGAACGACATTAAAAATAATCCGAATTTTGCCGGTATTTACTCTTGGAGCAGAGGTGGTGGATGGGTTGGACCCTATGTCAGCAACGAATTTTGGCCACGGTTGAATGCTTATGTGCTGAGTGCATGGGCAAATAATCCAAATCTTTCGGAAGAAGAAGCTTTTAACGGTTTTATGAATGGACAGGGAATAAAATCTGTGACATCGCGCAAAGCATTTCGGGAGCTTTGTTTATTGTCTGCAAAAGCCATTCTGCGTGGTCACATGTCGGCAAGTTTGAGTTTAAAACCTGATTGGGCATTTTGGATGCGGGATGAATTTTTAGCTGGAACTGAAAAACCGGATTCGTTGGAAGCGAAACAATTTCCTTCAGAAGGATTTCTATATGACGAATTCCGTGAATTTTATAAAGCCGGGACATTAAAAAAAGCCGTTCTGGAAAAACAAGAATCGGCTCAAATTTGGGATTCGATTGTAAAACTGAGTAAACTTATTCAGTCGAATTTCCCCGAGGATGACCGATATATAAAAGTTTCATCGCTTTATGGATTATACCTACACCGTATCATTGCTGCAGGATGGCAAGTTATGGCACTTGGTTTTGAAGGCGATAAAACCGGAAAATATAATAAACCAGCAATTAAAAAAGCAATAGTGGCATACGACAAGGCTTGGATTGATTTCAAAAATTTAAAGAAAAATGAACCATCGTGTGCCAGTCTTTACAAGCCAAATGCCTTCATTTACATTGCTCCAACTTATTATTCACAAAAAGGAATTGGTTTTTCAATTGAAAAATTCAGAAAGATGAAATGAATTCAATAATTTAAAAATATATTTCATATTGTTATTTTTTAACTTACACATTTTTTAAAATAAGTAGTTTGAAATGAATAAATCAATAAGTTTATTTATATTTGCACATACTATCCAATAAAATCTGGTATATGCGCTTTAAAATCAGTTTATTACTTTCATTTATATTGCCAATCTACATTTTTGCACTGAATGACACCTACAGATTTAGTAATATCTCGGTTCGTGATGGGCTTTCTCAAAATTCAGTTATTCGAATCTTTCAAGATAGTAGAAATTTCATGTGGTTTTGTACACGTGACGGATTAAATCGATATGATGGAACAGCATTTAGGGTTTACCGTTCATTATTAAATGACAAAAACAGCATAAGCAGCAGCGATGCCACTACTATTTCCGAAAATAAAGATGGTACTTTTTGGATTGGAACACACAATGGGTTAAATCTTTTTGACCCACATACCGAAAAATTTAAGCGCTATTTTCATTCCGATAAAGATTCAAAATCACTTTCCAGCTCTACAATAAGGTTTCTACTTACTGATATAGATGATAATACATGGATAGGCACTGTTGCCGGTCTTGATTATTATGACAAAAAAACGGATTCATTTAAACACATTTACAAACGTGCTGCTATATCGGCTTTGATGCAACGTGCTGATGGAACAATTTGTTTTGCTTCGTACAGTGAAGGTTTTTTTGTTTTAGACCCTCACAAATGGAAACTCGTTAATTATCCATTTTCGGCAAAAGATTTTATCTATTCCTTGTTCGAAGATTCAAATCATACACTTTGGGCCGGTATGTGGTCAAAAAGTCTTAAAAAATTTAATCCTATTACCAAAACCTTCGATCAAGTTCCTTTGAAAAAGAAAATGGGAGGTTCGTTTGATCGTGAACAAATAGGCTATATGGTTGAAAATAAAAAAGGTGACTTAATGCTGGCTACTCGTAAGGGATTACTTATTTACAATACTCAAAACAATGAGATTGTAGAACATCTTACCAATAACAACAGCAACATAAGCGATGAGAAAATTATAGCACTCTACAAAGACAAAACAGGAAACATTTGGATTGGAAGTTGGAATGGCGGTGTCGATTTTTATAGTCCGTATAGTAATTATTTCAATCTTTCTACACCTACCATTTGGGGCAAACAACTGGTTGGGTGCATAAATACAATTTCCGAAATAAATGGTCAAATATGGCTTGCCACAGATAAGGGGTTAATAATTTATAATAGGGCAAATAATAGTTACAATCAGATTCCACTTAATATACCAACAGGAAACAATGAAGTGAAATTTATATTCAGAGATAATGATAAACTTTGGATAAGTCTGTATACCGGAGGATTGCATATATTTAATTTAAATTCAAAAAAAATAGAGAAAACAATAGCCGGATTTACTTACGGTCATGTAAGAACAATGACCAAAGATGATGCGGGTAATTATTGGATAGCGTCAGGAACAAATGATCCATTTCTGAGGTTTGAAATGAAAACTGAGAAGTTTCAGAAATCATTTGAAATAAAAGGTTCAAAAAAGTTTTTCGCTCCAATGAATGTTCAGGATGTAATCATTGATCGGGCTGAAACTATCTGGATTGGCACACGAGCTGACGGATTATATCACTATAATTACAAAACGAAAGTTTTGAATCATTATTTGGCAAATAATAGCATTACCGGTTTGAGCAACAACAACGTAAGTGTATTATTCAAAGACTCTTATAAAAATTTATGGTTAGGCACTTTTGGTGGAGGTTTATGTCTTTTTAATCCAAAAACGAACAGTTTTAAAACCTTCAATCAATCCAATGGTTTGCTTAACGATGCTGTTTGCGGAATATTGGAAGACCGGGATGGCACTTTATGGATTTCAACTTTGGAAGGTATATCTCACTTCAATCCCCAAAAAGGGACTTTTGACAATTATAATAACAATAATGGATACCCCATTCAAGAAACGGTATTACATTCTTCAGCTATTTTATCGGATAATAGCATTATTGTGGGTGGTGTAAATTCATTTACTACATTTAATCCCAATAGAATTACCAAAAATCCACTTAAACCAAATGTAGTAATTAGCAAATTTAAAGTTTGGACTGATAATGTTTCAGAAGTGGAATCAACCTCTGAATCAGTTTATCCTGACAAAGTAGTTAAACTAAAGTATTATCAAGCAGCATTTAGTATTTATTTTGCAGCACTAAATTATGTGTATCCAAGTAAAAATCAATATGCTTATATGCTTGACGGTTTTGATAAAAACTGGAATTCAGTAAGCAATCAACGCTCAGCAACATATACAAATATTCCTCCTGGGAACTACACTTTTCGGGTAAAAGCCTGTAACAATGATGGCGTTTGGAATAATATTGGCACTTCATTCGAAATAAACATTATGCCACCACCATGGAAAACCTGGTGGGCTTACTTATTTTATTTTCTTCTTATCATTTCAATTTTGGGTGGTTTTATATATTATATACTTAACAAACAGCAACTTGAGACAGATATAACAATTAAACAGATAGAACAACGCAACTTGGAAGAAAATCATCAAATGCGTGTTCGACTATTTACAAATTTCTCGCATGAACTAAGAACTCCATTGACCTTGATTATAGGTCCATTGAATGAGATTTTGCAAAAAAAAGAGCTCCCTGAATGGTTAAGACCAAAACTAGAAATGCTTTTTAAAAATGCACAAAGGCTTTTGTGGTTAGTAAACCAATTAATGGACTTCCGAAAATTAGAATCGGGATATATGAAACTGAATATTTCACAAGTAGATTTTAATCTGTTTATAGAAGATATTTTGTTGACATTTAGCGAATTAGCTTCTTCGAAAAATATCAAATTTGAACTTGAAAATAAAAACAAAAATATTGATACTTGGTTTGATCCAATACTTTTGGAAAAAGTTTTTTTTAATTTGCTTTCAAATGCATTTAAGCATACCGGAAAAAACGGAGAAGTTAAAATCTGTGTTCGTGAAGTAAAATCAGAAGAAGTTAAACAACTTACCGAATCTATTTTCCCGATACAAGGAGCTTTACTAATCGAAGTTAAAGACAATGGTAATGGAATTGAAAAAACAGAATTAGATAAGATATTTGAACCTTTCTATCAGGCACACAATCACGAAGGAGCAAATATTTATGGTACCGGCATTGGTTTAAATCTGTGTAAAGGGCTTATAGAACTGCATTCAGGTGTAATATGGGCTGACAGTTTAATGGGAGTGGGATCAACATTTAGCATTTTATTTCCTTTAGGTAATGAACATTTTTCCAGAAATGAATTATCTGATTTAAAAACTGTTGAGCATGACCGTTCAGTATTGATTGATTTACCTGATAATGCTGTAGCAGATGAATTTTTAAGTTCGGAAATAAAAAATCGCAGAAAAGATAACTTCACGGTATTGGTAGTTGAAGATAACGAAGATGTAAGAAGATATGTAAAATCATTGCTAATAAACGATTACAGAATAATAGAAGCAGAAGATTGCCTGATTGGTTGCAAGCTTGCAATTGAGTTTGTGCCTGATTTGATTATAAGCGATATAATGACACCAAACATGAGTGGAATTGAACTTTGTAATGAACTCAAAAATAATGGTGTAACTGATCATATTCCGATAATATTACTAACTGCATTATCTGGCCTTGAACAAGTGAAAGAGGGTTTTGAATCACTTGCCGACGACTATATTGTAAAGCCATTTAATCCTGAACTCTTAAAACTTAGAGTTGAAAATTTAATCAATATCCGTAGAAGAATTCGAGAGTCTTTTGACAAAAATAATTTAACGGGAAAGACTTCACCTACTCTACCCAATGCAGAAGATAAGTTTATTACAAAAGTATTTGATTACATAAAATCAAATATTGATAAACCCGAACTTAGAATTGACTCATTTAGCAAAAATGTAGGCATGAGTAGAGTCCAATTTTATCGTAAAATTAAATCTATAACCGGTAAAACACCCAGTACTCTTATTCTGGAAATTAAAATGAATACTGCTGCCGATTTAGTTAAGAATACTGATCTGAACGTAAATGAAATAGCATTTAAAATAGGTTTTAACGATTCATCCTATTTTGGGAAGTGCTTTAAGGCTTATTTTGGTGTAACTCCGGGCGAATTCAAGTAATCATCTTTCGAATTTAGGGATTAACACAAAATATTGACAACTAATCAAGTTATAATTATTCATAAAAAAACAGGTATGACATTTAACAAAAAAAAGATTACTACAATTCTTATCATTTTAAGCTTTGCGCTTGGTTATGCTCAAAAGAAAGTAGTATTGGATAATTTTTACAACAATGAATTTAATTCAATTACCGGCAAACCATACCATTACTTATGGGAAGATACGGAACAGTCTGGATTTTCAAAATTTGGTGAGTTATTTAGAAACCAAGCTGCAATTATTTCAACACTCAAGGAAAAGCCAACAGCCCTCAATTTAAAAGACGCCAATGTTTATATTATTGTAGACCCTGACACAAAATTAGAAACAACGCATCCTCATTTTATGAATTCGGCCGAAGCCGAAGTTATTTCAAAATGGGTTCAACAAGGTGGAGTTCTGCTGCTTTTGACAAATGATATAAATCACTGCGAGTTAGATAGTTTTAATATTTTAGCAGCAAAATTCGGACTCCAATTTGGAAAAGAAATGCTTCATGCTGAACATTCTGAAGCAGGAAAACCCCGAAATTTCGATAGCTGTGCATCAATAAATTTACCAAAGCATCCATTATTTAAAGGAATTTCAAAAATTTTCTTAAAAGAAATTGCTCCAATCAACTGTGTTTTACCCGCAAAACCATTGTTGGTTGAAAACGGAAAGGTTATAATTGCAGAATCTTTTCCTGCTAAAGGTTATGTATTGGCAGTAGGCGATCCATGGTTTTATAATGAATATATTGACCATTTATTACTTCCACAGGACTTTCAAAACCTTGCAACGGCCAAAAATCTTGTAAAGTTACTTTTAAATTATAAATCTCACTGATTTATTTCTGAAAATTATCCAGCATCGATTCAAGTTCCAATACAGTTTTAAAATTTCGGGTTGTAGCACTTAGCTTAAGTTTTCTCTCGAAATAGGGGTTTGTTAGTTTCGTCTTACTATAGCCATTGGGACAATATAAATAAACCATTTTATCAAAAAATACACATTCATCTGGGTTAAAATCATCCAGTTTAATACTGCTAACTAAATCATTTGCTGGCTTTTCGGATAAAAAAGTAAAATGGATAAATGTACTATTTTTAGCCAAATGCTTGTAAAATGGATTATTAACTATGTCAAATTTGAACTCATCGGCAGTAATTACAAGAACATACACATTAAAACCAAACTTTTCAAATATAGCATTCGAAATAAGGTTGCCCAACTTATCGGAATTGTAATTCGAATACCTAAAAATTAGATTTCCACTTTGAATGTAACTTTTTACTTCAGTAAAGCCCAATTCAGTATACAATTCACGAAGCAAATCCATTTTTATTGAATTTTTCCCTCCCACATTGATACCACGAAGCAGCGAAATATAAATCATTTTTTGGAAGTAGAAATTTGTGTTTTTAATTGTTTTAAAATATCATTCATCATGTCCTTTTTATAAATGGGCCATGAATTTTGAATATATTTTGACTTAAACTTTATCTATTTTGCGGTGTTATGTTTTTTATAAATCGATTATAAATATTTTCAAAATGTAGAAATTTAAAAATTGGCTGAATAATGACTGAATACAAATGTAGAAAAGATAATTTGAAAATCGTTTAATTTTAGAATTATCTTACATTTCAACTTGTAAATAGCTAAATATTCAGTATTTTTTACGACCTTTGCAGCCCAAATATACTTATAAATAAAGGAATGAAAACGAATAATGAAAAATGGCAAGGAAATTCGAAAGGAAAATCGAATTCCACTGCCGGCCGCGATGGTAAATCGTTTGAGAAACGCGATGTGAAATCGATATTAAAAGGCACCAGAGGAGCTGCTAAATTTGGAACAGGGAAACCACAAAATGATGAAAAAAGATTCGTCGATAAATCTGATTTCAAAAACAACGACAGTTACAAGCCAAATTTTAGCGAAAAAAAATCTTTCCAACTTAAGGGTGACAAACCTGAATATACTGACCGCAAATCGTTTGATAGAAATGAAGGCAGACCAACATTTACACCAAAAAAACCATGGGAAAATAAAGACAATAAGCCTACTTATGGAGAGCGTAAACCATGGGAAAATAGAGAGAATAAACCCACTTATGGTGAACGTAAGCCTTGGGAAAGCCGTGAAGCTGGCAAACCTTCACTCAGTGGACAAAAAAAACCGTGGGAAAACCGCGATAACAAACCAAAACCATGGGAAGACCGCACAGATAGTAATGGTGAAAAAATTTATGGCAGAAGTCATTCTAGATCAAATGAAGATGATTCACGCACTGGAAAACTGACATTTAAAAAACCAGGTGAAGGTCAAAAAGCACAATTTATTGAGACTCGTTACGACAATAAAAAAGATGGAGTTACGTTTCGAAAACGCAGCGAAGATTACGATCCAAACTCAAAATACAGCAATAAAAAACAACTTGAATTCAAGAAAACAGTTGTTGATCTTACAAAGCCAATTCGATTAAATAAATTTTTAGCAAATGCTGGAATTTGTTCTCGCCGTGAGGCTGATGAATACATACAGGCTGGAGTAATTTCAGTAAATGGTGAAATTATTACAGAAATGGGCGTTAAGGTTTTACTAACTGATAAAATCATGTTTCATGATCAAACCGTTCGCTCAGAACGAAAAGTTTATCTGTTGCTGAATAAACCGAAAGACTGCGTAACAACTTCTGAAGATACACACGACCGGCTTACGGTACTTGATTTAGTGAAAAATGCTTGTAGCGAAAGGATTTATCCGGTCGGTCGACTGGATAGAAATACCACAGGTGTTCTTTTATTAACCAACGACGGTGATTTAGCCTCAAAACTGACCCATCCTAAATACGATAAGAAAAAAATATACCATGCCACCTTAGATAAACCATTGGAAGAAAATGATTTCAATGCAATAATGGCAGGAGTATCTTTAGATGATGGTGTCATTGCTGCCGATGCACTTGAATTTGTGAAAGAAGGTGATTTGAAACAAGTAGGAATTGAAATTCACTCCGGTCAGAACCGAGTGGTTCGACGTATTTTTGAAAAGTTAGGATACAAAATAATACGGTTAGACCGGGTTTATTTTGCCGGACTTACTAAAAAAAGCTTACCACGGGGAAAATATCGTTTTTTAAATGAACGTGAAGTTTCAATGCTGAAAATGGGAGCACATGAATAATGTGTTACAAATTAAGATTTTTAGAAATCCGTTACAACTTTTGTAACGGATTTTTTGTTTTATATACGAATTTAATTTACTCAAAATCAGCATGAAAAGAATCATTATTGCGGGCGGTACCGGATATATCGGTAGATATTTGATGTCAAGGTTTTTACAGTTAGGTTATGATGTATTTTTAGTATCACGCAATCCGGGATACATTCAATGGGATACTAACGAACTTACTCAAGCATTTGAAGGTGCTTTACTGGTCATTAATTTGGCAGGAAAATCAATTAATTGTAGACACAGTATAAAAAACCGTAAAAAAATTTTAAGTTCCAGAATTAATACTACTCAAATGATTGGTAATGCAATTAAATGCTGCAAAAATCCCCCATTATTATGGATAAATTCAAGTGCTTCAGGAATTTACCAATCATCTGATAATAAGCCAATGACAGAAGTTGAAACGGTTTTTGGAACCGATTATTTAGCCGAAGTGAGTATTAAATGGGAAAAAACATTTTTTGATTTTGAATTGCCATTTACTCGTCAAATTGCAGTTCGTACTTCGGTAGTACTTGGTAAAAATGGTGGTGCACTTGAACCATTAAAGCTACTAACCCGAATGGGACTTGGCGGAAAACAAGCTTCTGGCAACCAAATGTTTAGTTGGATTCATTTGGAGGATTATTTTCAAATTATTTGTTTTGCTTTGAAAAACAACAGCTTGACTGGAATTATCAATTGTACATCGCCTAATCCATTATCAAACAACAATTTAATGAGCGAGCTACGTAGAATTTTACAAGTTCCATTTGGACTTAATGCACCTAAAATATTGATACAACTTGGTGCTTTTATTATTGGAACAGAATCAAAATTAATTCTTAACAGCAATTATATTATTCCAAAGCGTTTGATAGATGCAGGGTTCAAATTTACTTATCCTGATATAAATTCAGCAATATCAAACTTAGTGACTTAACATAATATATTAATTTCTAAATTATTATCTATTGAAACTGTTATTTTCGTCACGATTTCTATGCTGATGTTCCCCGTCTGATTTATACCTTTCATATTCCGGCCGCATATTTACATTATTCTTCATTCCTTTGAAGTCATTTATTTTGTACGAAAAACTCAACAAGAAATAGCTTGGTAAGCTATTATAAGTATTATATTGAATAAAATTATCACCAATTGACTGCCGAATATTAAGCTGTTGATGCAATATGTCAATCAATTTAAGTGCAATTACAGCTTTACCGTTAAAAACACTTTTATCTAGAGTGCTATTCCAAATTAATTGATTTTGCGGGGAACTTGAATAACCTTGCATGGTAGTATAATTTAAATCACTTCCTATATTAATATTGTAGGGCAAATGAAACATAAATGTAGCTCCCCCACTCCAATCCTTCGTAATAGCAGCTGTAGTATTCAAGTTATTCTGCGTTTCTGACAATCGGATACTAGCTCTTAACCCAATCTCTATCAAGTCATTAGTATATGTCAGTGAGATTGACTCACTTGCGCTATACCGTATTGTATTACTAAGTTTTCCTAATGGAATACTGTCAGATTTGAGAGTTTGTGTACTCAGTCCACGTGATGAGTACCCATAGCGTTGATCTAAACCAAGCGAAGAATTGGTATTAAAATGCAATCGTTTTTTTATAAGTGGCTTATTATACATAATATTGCAATTAACACTTACGGGAAGTTCTGTTGAATTTATAGTTTGACTGTATTGTTTCCCAGTTGAATCAAAAATACTATTGGCAACAAACGCATCTTTGGTAATTTGACCCCAAAGCGAGGCATTAAAAGAACTGAAAGTGCTATCATTAAATGTTGTGTACATCATTCGTAAACTTTGGTTAAACGCTGGTTTTAATTCCGGATTCCCAACTGTAATAAACATTGGATTCGAATTATTTTTTACCGGTTGAAGTTGACTTACACTTGGTTGGTCAGTCTGACCCCTATAATCGATACGGGCAAACTTCTTTTTGCTGAAATTAAATTGTAATCGTGCTGAAGGAGCAAAATTTAAAACTTCACGCGGCACATATGATTGATTACCATTTTCGTAATTACGCATACTATATGATTGAGATGGTTCTGCTTTCATCCCAATCATAATATTTAATATCTTATCAATATACCTATAATTCATTTCCAATATTTCGCTATTGTATCTGTTGCTGAAATTGTTACTGTATATAGAGTCAAGATTACTGTAGTTGCCATTTATATCTTTATTAAATTGGTCCTTTTCTGATAAATTCAACGAATTTTTGAACGAAACGGAAGTTTCTAAAAAATTCTTTAAATTCCAAAGTGGTTCAACAAACGAAATCCGCAAGCTCAAATTATATGCACTTGAATGACTTTTACTGTATTGATCAACAATACTTGAATCAGATTTTACAAAATTTTTAGTATAATTCCAACTTTCATTTTCATTTTGCGATATTGACGTTTGCAAATTTGCAGTGAATGTTCTTCCTTTTTTTGCCTTAAATTTTCGGCTATATATAATTCCTATTCCAGCATTCAGGTTTAATCCGTTACCAGTATTGAAAGTAGTTCCTTTACTGGTTTGAATTGTATCAGCAAAATTGCTGTAATCGCGCTTACTATCAGAAAATGACCGATTGTAATTTATGTTAGGTTGAAATATAATGGTATTTAATGTATCTGGCTTCCATTCAGTTTCTAATCTCAAATATCCTGAATATTGGTCGGTGTATGATCTTGTTGATGAATTATTAAAATACGAGATCGGAAGAGCGTCGTGTAGGGAAAGAGTGTTCAGAGCCGTG
>CAZEEB010000045.1:0-12315 GCA_964511245.1 uncultured Paludibacter sp. | reverse complement strand
CGCCCAGTTCGCCTTTATATTCGCCAACCGAAGTAAGCGTTTTCAGCTTTTGAGTGGCATCCACTGCATTCGACACTAATTCACGCAGAAAAATCTCATGATCGCTGTACAAAAATTTCTTGATTACGGGGAAAATATTAGCACTCGTAACCCCGATGTTTCCTTTACTCATTGTTTGTTCGTTTAGTTTGTTATATATGTTTATTTGGTTTTTGAAGTTGAAGCACGACTTTAAGTCGTAACACAATAAATAACTTTGTGCGACTTTTGATATTCAAAAAAAGTGCCAATGGCCAAAAAATGACAGAATGGCAGATTTTATGTAGTAATATGCCATTTGATTAATTTCAATAACTATAGAAGGAATATATTGAATTTAATAGTTTAAGGATTTTTTATTAATTGAAAAATTTAACTTCAAATAATAAATTGAAAAAAGGGTGTTAAAATGAATATTTGCCGGAAAAATGATTTACTCAAAAATGGAAATAAATTAGAAAAAACAACTTTTAATTAAAAACTTTCATTTATATTTGCAGTATTGATAATTCAATTCCATAAAATTCGAATCAAAATCTACCTTAAATACTAAAGATTAGCAATTATTTGTATTTATTACAAATATAAAGTTATTTTTTTTTATCTTTGCAACAGAATTAAATAATTAAAATTTTATATTCTCCAATATGAGTGAGAAACACGAAAACCCCAAAAAAAGAACTAGAAGAGAGTTCTTACAAGATTTAGGAATAGTGGGAGTTGGCACCTTAATTGGCGGTTCGGCCATTTTTGCAGGTGTCAATTATGATAAAAGAAAGAAAGCTGCAGAGCGTGTAAAGGTACTTACTGCCGAAAATGAAATTATGGAGGTTGAGAAAAGTGCAATGTCAAAATTAGAAAAACCTGCACTTGAAAATCTAAGCTATCTTCAACAACAAGGCCGTGAGGGAATGCTAGGCAAACGTTTTGTAATGGTTATTGACCTGTCGAAATGCCGAAATGCCCGTAAATGCATGGCTGCTTGTAATGAAGCTCACCACCTTCGCCCCGAACAACACCATATCAATGTACTTAAAATGCAGGATTCAGCAAACACCCCTGCTTATTATATGCCAAAGCCTTGTCAACATTGCGACAATCCACCTTGTACGGCTGTTTGTCCCGTGGATGCCACATTCAAACGGCAAGATGGAATAGTGTTGATTGACAATGAACGATGTATAGGTTGTCGTTTCTGTATTGCTGCTTGTCCCTATAGTGCTCGTGTTTTTAACTGGGCTGAGCCTATACAATCGCTCGAAGATGAAGGAAAAGTATATAATGTAGAGTTGAATGTACCTCAGAAAAAAGGAACAATCAGTAAATGTCTTTTCAGTGCCGACCGAGTACGCGAAGGTAAACTGCCATATTGTGTTTCGGCTTGTCCGAATGGTGTATATTATTTTGGCGACGAAAATGAAGATGCTGTAACTAATGGAACTACAAAAGAAACTGTGCGTTTCAGAAAATTACTTGAGGACAATGGCGGTTATACCCTGATGCCTGAATTGGGAACGCATCCACGTGTGTATTATTTACCACCAAAAGGAAAAGAGTATCCATTCCAGGATAAAGATAAAGAAGAAGCTGGAGAACGACTACATAATTCATAATTAACAGCTAAGATTTAAATTGAAAAATCGGAAATAAAAATATTATGGCAAAACTATCAAAAGCAGATAAAATTACTTCGGATTTGCTGCGGTCAATCAGATTGAACTGGAGTTTCAAAATTTGGTTTGGATTTTTGGGAATAGCATTATTGGTTTGTTTGGGAGCGTATGGTTTACAGTTGAAAAATGGTTTATCGGTTACTGGTCTTGGTGATTATGTGTCGTGGGGAATGTATTTGGCTAATTTTGTGTTTTTTGTGGCTACATCTTTAATCGGGATGCTCATCAGTGCAGTATTAGGACTAACAGGTCAGAAATGGGCTGCTCCATTGGCTCGAATTGCCGAAATTATTGCACTGGCATTTGCAGCAGTTGCAGGTTTGGTAATTGTAATGGATATGGGACGCCCAGAGCGACTACTCAACGTATTTATCCACGGACGTGTGCAATCACCAATTCTTTGGGATGTAACTGTGATAACTATTTATATGGTAATCAGTGCCTTGTTTTTGTATATTCCACTTATTCCCGATTTAAAAATTTGTTCTGAAAAACTTGATGTACCACCCTTTGTGCGTAATATCTATAAAACACTTTCGCTTAACTGGGAAGGTACAATTGAACAGAAAAAAATGATTCAACAATCCACCCGTGCAATTTCAATTTTTATTATTCCGGTGGCATTGGCAATTCATACAGTTACTTCGTGGTTGTTTGCTAATACCTCCAGAGTAGGTTGGGATTCAACTATTTTTGGACCATACTTTGTTACAGGTGCTTTTGTGTCGGGTACATCGGCAGTTATTGTAGCTATGTATGTGTTTCGGAAAAGCTATAAACTTGAAGAATATATTACCGATAAACATTTTGATATGATTGGAAAACTGATGGTGCTTGTATCACTGGTTTACCTTTATTTTAATCTGAACGAATACATGGTACCTGGTTATAAAATGAAAGAAATGGAAGCCATTTTGATTCGTGATTTGTTTGCCGGAAACCATGCAATATTATTTTGGTCAGTACAAATTTTCGGGCTATTAATTCCAATTATTTTATTGATTTTCAGTAAAATGCGTAAACCATTACCTATGCTGGTAATTGCTGCAATGGTTTTAATTGGTTCGTGGTTTAAACGTTATATTATTGTAGTTCCCACCATGGAACATCCTAATTTGCCAATTCAAAATGTGCCACTTCACTGGAAATTTTATTCTCCTACATTTATTGAAATTTTAGTTACTTTGGCACCAATGCTTATGGTATTGTTAATTATAACCATACTGGCTAAAGTTATTCCAATTATTTCAGTAAGTGAAACGCTTGAACATTTGGAAGAAACAACGAAAATTACAGAAAGTGCATCGAAATAACAAAATATAAAGTTTAACTATCAACTGACATTTTATGTTTAAAAGAAATTTAAGAATAGCTATTTTAGCTCTTGTTTCGGTATATTTTACTCAGACTTTTGCACAGAACACCTGGAATGTACCTGCAGATAAAAAAGCTAAAAACAGTTATATCAAATTTGATGTTAGCACTGCTGGTCAGGGCGAGCTTATATATACTAAAAACTGTGCATCATGTCATGGTAATCCGGGTAAAAACAATGCTCAAAAAACACTGAATCCCATTCCACCTGATTTATCATCAAAAGGAACGCAATCGCTTACTGATGGTGAATTGTTTTATATACTTTCATCAGGTAGAGGTTTGATGCCAAACTTTAAAAGCATGCTTTCAGAGGAAGAACGTTGGAAAGTAATATCGTATATTCGAAGCTTTAACAAAGGATATGTACAAGTACTTTCCAAATTTGATCCAAACAAAGCAAAACTGCTAAAAGTAACAACTACTTTTGACCACAATACTTACCAGGTAAAAGTCAATATTAAAGTTGATGAAAAAACTGGAGTTGTTGTTTTGAAGAATGCCGAAGTCGGGTTATTTGTTGCTCGCTATTTTGGAAAACTTCAAATTGAGAAAAATCAACTTACAAATGCTGATGGTCAGGTAGTGTTTAATTTCCCAAAAGATATTCCGGGAGATAAAGCTGGGAATGTGGATTTAGTTGTAAAACTAAATGATGAAAATTACGGTGAAATTGAATCTATTACAAAGTTAAAAATAGGCGTACCAACTAATAAACCTGCTCTGACTGATCAAAGGGCAATTTGGGGAACACTTGCAAAAGCTCCTATTTGGATTATAATACTTTATCTAACAGGTTTATTTTCATTTGGTTTGTTGTTTTTCTACCTTGTATCAAATTTAATTAAACTGTCGAAGTCAGGAAAAAAGTAATAATTTAATAATAAATAATGATTATTTAAAACTAAATATATATAAATCAATTAATTAAAAATTTGTATTATGAAACAACTTGGAGTTCTCGGTCGAGTTTTATTCGCATTACCATTTGGAGTTATGGGCTTAAATCATTTTTTAATGAAAGATTATTTTCTGGGTATTATGTCTTCGTTTATACCAGGTGGGGCATATACAATACTGTTAACGGGTGCATTACTTATATTTGCAAGTATAAGCATTATTTTGAATAAAAATTTAAAACTTATTTGTTTTGGATTAGCTGGATTATTGTTGATATTTATTCTAACTATTCATATTCCAGGCCTATTTGATACTTCGAAATTTCAAACAGCACTTATTGAATTGCTTAAAGACAGTGCTTTAATGGGTGCTTCTTTACTTTTGGCAATTAACTCGGAAAAAGATGAAAAAACAAGTAAAAACTAGCTTTATGAAGCGTATATTGTTGGTTTTATGTTTAATAAGTTTTATTGCTGTATGCAAAGTAAATGCTCAGGTTGACCAATCGACTGAAGTTGGTGTGTTTGAACATTTGGGTAGAACTATTCCACTTGATTTGAGTTTCGTGAATGATAAGTCTGAACATGTTACTCTTCGACAATTAATAAATAAGCCCACAATCTTGTCATTTGTGTATTTTGATTGTCCGGGACTTTGTAGTCCTTTACTTGAAGGAGTTGGCGATGTAATTCGTAAGACGCCTTCTATGGTACTTGGCAAAGATTATCAGGTAATAACAGTTTCTTTTAATTATCGTGATACGCCTCAAAAAGCCAAAGAAAAGAAAACTAAATTCGTTGAGCGATATTCGAAAAATAATAAAGATGGTTGGATATTTTTAACAACTGATAGCACTACCATATTAAAAATAACTGATGCTACAGGATTTAAAACCAAGGCAGTAGGACTTGACTTTGTGCATCCATCGGCTATAATCGCAATTAGTCCTCAAGGTAAAATTACTCGCTATTTATATGGAATAACCTATTTGACGAATGACTTTAAACTTGCGATAATTGAAGCAGGAAAGGAGCAACCCAGACCAACAATTCAAAAATTATTATTAATGTGTTATACATACGATCCTGAAAATAAACGATTTGGCTTAGATATTATGAAAATATCAGGTATTTTGATTGTGTTTTTTATATTAGCTTTTATACTAGTATTTAGAATTAGGTCCAATAAAAAGAATTAGAATTTTATATTTATAAATATTAAATCATGGAAAACAAACAGAATTGGTTAAAACGTAATTCAAATGTAGTTGCTTTTTCGAAAATCAACCAACAAAAAAAGGATTTATTGAAGTTCATTTTTATCTCAATTGTTGTACTGTTACCATTTAATTTTGTTAAATCATTGCCTAGTTTTGCCCGTCAAACTCAAATGTCATGCACTGCATGTCATGCCTCATTTCCTGAGCTAAATTCCTTTGGTCGTATGTTTAAAGCCAATGGTTATACTTTAAATACATCAAGTGCAATTTCAGATCAGGGCGACTCAGCAAAACCAGTTACAAGACTTAATTTATTGAATTACTTGCCTTTATCTGCCATGATTCAATCTTCATTTACCAGCATTGCCAAAGATGTGGTAGGACAGCAAAATAATTCCGGACAGTTTCCCCAGCAACTAAGTTTGTTTTTTGCAGGGCAAATTACTCCACATATCGGATCATTTATTCAAATGACTTATGCCGATGGGAGTTTTGGTTTAGATAATGCCGATATAAGGTACTCAAATACCTTGAATTTTGGTTCAAATAGCTTACTTTATGGTTTAACATTAAATAATAATCCTACTTCACAGGATTTGTGGAATACTTCGCCGGCATGGAGATTCCCCTATGCTAGCGCATCAACTGCTCTGTCACCTGCTAAAGCAACTTTGATAGAAAGTCTTGGGGGCCAGGTAATAGGAATTGGTGCTTATGGGCTATTCAACAATTTAATTTTTGCCGAATTTTCAACCTATCGTTCTGCTCAAATTGGAGCTCATAATCCACCCGACTCTACAAATTCAAGTGTTATTAAGGACTTCGTACCGTATTGGCGACTTGCGTTACAACATGAATGGGGAAAAAATTACATTGAATTAGGAACTTATGGAATTGCGTCAACTCAATATCAAAAAGGAATTTCTGGTGATTTAAATAAAATTTTAGATGTAGGATTTGATTTACAATATGAACGAATTTTACCTTATGGAACTTTTACCATGCATTCTTCAATTACTAACGAAACAGAGGATCGGGCAAATTCCATAGAAGGAAAGTATAACTTTCAGTCTTTCAAATTTGATGTAAATGGTTATTTGAAAAATGGATACGGTGCAACTATTGGCTATTTTAATAATTCAGGAAGTCCGGATATTGCTAATTTTGCAAATAATGATAACCGCCCCAATAGTAGTGGGTTTATTTTTCAACTTGAATATTTACCCTGGTATAACACAAAGTTTGCTGCTCAATATGTGGCCTATTCTAAATTTGATGGAAGCGTAACCAATTATGATGGAATGGGTAGAGATGCTGCTCACAACAATACCATATATCTTATGGCATGGCTTTGTTTTTAAGTAACTCAAATTAATAATAATAAAAAAATAAGTATGAAAACTAAATTTTCATTATCAACGATTTTATTGTCTGGCTTTCTGTTTATAAGTTTTAATGCAGCAGCTGCTCAACCTAAAGAAATGATAACCAAGGTAGAATTGGGTGCAATTAACTCAAAAATGCAAATTGAAGGCAAAGGATTATTTACATCAAAATGTGTAATGTGTCATGACTTGGATCAGAAAAAAGTTGGACCAGCATTAAGAAACGTTACTAAGGAGAGAAAACCTGAATACATTATGAATGTAATTTACAATACAACCAAAATGCAGAAAAGTGATCCTGTGTACAAAGCATTGATTGTGGCATTTAAGAATGTGCCAATGCCCGATCCGAACTTATCAGAAGCCCAATCTCGTTCTTTACTTGAATACTTACGATCGGTAGCTAAATAATAATTTAAAATTTTCCATCGTTTAATTTTTTTTAAATTGCAGTCTGTTATTAACTTTTTTAAAATATGTCAGAAACTAATAAACAACACCTGAGTTACCTCGATTACCAGGGCAAATATACCGGAATTCGTTCATGGATTTTTGCCACTGATCATAAACGTATTGGCTTACTTTATATGTATGCCATTGCTTCTTTTTTTGTTATAGGTGCATTTCTGGGCTTAGCCATGCGTATTGAACTTATTGCACCGGGCGAAACCATAATGAAGCCACAAACCTACAATGGCATTTTTACGGTTCATGGAATTATAATGATTTTTATGGTCGTTATTCCAGGTTTATCAGCCGTTTTTGGTAATTTCTTTTTGCCCATTTTAATAGGAGCAAAAGATGTTGCGTTTCCAAAACTTAATCGTTTTTCATGGTGGATTTTTATGATTGGAAGTCTGATGGCAGTAGCATCACAGTTGCTAAAAAGCGGACCTCCAGATACAGGTTGGACATTTTATGCGCCTTACAGCACTACCACCGGCACCAATGTAATTATGGCAACTTCAGCGGCATTTGTCCTTGGGTTCTCTTCCATTCTTACAGGTCTAAACTTTATCGTAACTATTCATCAAATGCGTGCTCCGGGCATGAAATTTTTTAATATGCCACTTTTTCCATGGGCAATTTATGCTACAGCATGGAT
Source organism: uncultured Paludibacter sp. (assembly GCA_964511245.1). GTDB lineage: Bacteria > Bacteroidota > Bacteroidia > Bacteroidales > Paludibacteraceae > Paludibacter. The sequence continues at coordinate 4,620 of CAZEEB010000045.1, read as the reverse complement.
TCAATTGCTGGCTACTCCAATTGTTGGTATTACGCTGATTATGCTAATTGCAGAACGTTTATTTGGAATCGGATTTTTTGATCCGGCATTAGGAGGTGATCCGCTTTTGTATCAGCATCTGTTTTGGATTTATTCGCATCCTGCCGTTTATGTAATGATTTTACCTGCTATGGGTGTAATCTCAGAAGTAATTCCAACATTTTGCCAACGTAAAATTTACGGTTATAAGGCCATTGCTTTGTCTAGTTTGGCAATAGCCGGTGTAGGCTTCCTTGTTTGGGGTCATCACATGTACACATCGGGTATGAGTGAGCAAGCACGCTGGTTTTTCTCTTTACTGACATTTATTGTGGCGGTGCCGAGTGCAATTAAGGTATTTAATTGGCTTTCAACTATGTACAAAGGTTCAATTGATATGCAGCCGCCATTTCTTTATGCTATATCGTTTATCTTTTTATTCATAATTGGTGGTACTACAGGTTTGATTTTAGGCTCTGTTGCCACTGATGTACAGGTGCATGACACTTCATTTGTAGTAGCACATTTTCATTATATTATATTTGGAGGCATGGGATTTGCATTTTTCTCAGCCATTCATTATTGGTTTCCGAAAATGTATGGAAGAATGTACAATAATAAAAGAGCTTATTGGGCTTGGGGAACATTATTTATTGGATTTAATTTACTCTATTTTCCTCAATTTATTATTGGTATTCAAGGTATGCCACGCAGGTATTTTGATTATTTACCACAATTTCAATGGGCTCAAATTATATCTTCAATTGGAGGTGTAATTGTAGTAAGTGGTATTTTAATGATGATAAGTAATTTGATTATAGCTGCACGTAAAGGTGAGATAGCACCTGCTAATCCCTGGCATGGTTCTACACTTGAATGGCAAATACCTTCACCTCCAACGTTGGAAAACTTTGAAGATGAAATTATTATAAAGGAAAATCCATACGATTACGAATAAAATATAGCTGATATGAGTGAAAAACATCATGTAGAAGAACACAGAGACGACGATGCCAAAAAACTGGGTATGTGGTTGTTTATTTTTACCGAACTATTGTTGTTTGGTGGTTTATTTATTGTATATTCTATTTTTAGAGCAGAATATCCTGTTAATTTCCGTGAAGGAAGCCTTGAACTGAGCGTAACAATTGGTGCAATAAATACTATTGCATTGCTTATTAGTAGTATGACAGTAGCAATGGCTTTAACTGCAATCCAAAAGAATAATAAAAGATTGGCTTTGCAGATGATAGGTATAACTTTATTTATGGCTGCTTTGTTTTTGGTAAATAAGTATTTTGAATGGGGTCATAAATTTGAAGTAGGTTTGTTTCCGGGTTCTGAACATATGAAACAGCTTGACAGAGGACATTTACTCTATTTTAGTTTGTATTTTTTTATGACCGGATTACACGCTTTTCATATTATCGTAGGTATGGTTTTGCTTTTTATTTGTTTGTTCAAAGTAAAAAGTGGAAATGTTCATAAAGAAAATTACAGCTTTTTAGAAAATGGAGCACTTTACTGGCATTTGGTTGATTTAATATGGATTTTCTTATTCCCATTAATGTATTTAATATCTTAAAATCCTGATTATATGGCAAATAACACATCACATACCACCGAATATAAAATTTTAATTCGGGTTTTATTGATACTCATGACAATGACATTGGTTACAATTAGTGTTACCACCTTAAATCTTGGTGCGTTTAGTGTAACAGTAGCCCTATTAATAGCATGTTTTAAAGGATATATGGTATTATCGTATTTCATGCATTTAAAACATGAAAGCTTATTACTTAGAATATTAGTTGTATCAGTTTTTGTACTTTTCGCACTAATGATACTTATCACATTTATTGATTATGCTTATCGATAATACATTTCATTCAAATAGAAGTGTTTTATTCTTTCAGAGATTATAGTTTTTAATATATAAAATAGTAAATTTAATAAAATGTTCAGTAACGCATCTAATTTTGTGCACGGTGTAGATAATGCTTTTCTGATAATACTTGGAATATCATTGTTCTTTTTGATTACTTTAACTTCAATAATGATTTTCTTTGTAGTAAAATATAACCGGAAAAGGCACCCTAAAGCAATTCAAATTAAAGACAGTACTTGGCTTGAAGTAACTTGGACAACAATTCCATTAATTCTTGTAATGTTAATGTTTTATGTAGGTTGGGCTGGTTTCCTTCCAATGAGAGTAGTCCCCAAAGATACTATGCATGTACGTGTGGTAGCTAAAATGTGGAAATATACTTTTGAATATGAAGGTAATAAAGAATCTGACACTTTGTTTTTGCCACTAAATAAACCGGTAAAAGTTGATTTGTTCTCAAAAGACGTATTGCATGGTTTTTCAATTCCGGCATTTCGAATCAAAGAAGATATTGTACCTTATAAAAATAATTATTCTTGGTTTATTCCCGGCGAAAAGGGAGATTTTGATTTATATTGCACTGTGTATTGTGGTGTAAGTCACTCGTATATGTATACTACGGTAAGAGTTATTGAAGAAGCAGATTTTAAAAAATGGTTGGCAAAATTACCTGTTAAAAAAGCCAATACTAATAAAGGCTTAAAGGTTCTTGAGAAAAATGGCTGTATAGCTTGTCACTCGTTGGACGGTGCAAAATCTGTTGGCCCTACGTTTAAAGGGTTTTATGGAACAACTGTTGATGTAATATCAAATGGAAAACCCCGAAAAATAAAAGCAGATGAAGCATATATAAAATCTTCAGTATATGATCCAAATTCAGATGTGGTATCTGGTTATACAGCAGGTATAATGAATTCATATAAGGGATTGATCTCAGAAAAAGAACTCCAAGAAATAAATGACTATCTTAAAAACTTGAAATAAATTAGAAATATAGCTAACACACTCATTCTTTTCAGAGATTGAGTGTCGTTTTTTAATAAACTTATGACATTAAATTCATTTAAGCAAATTACTCTCAAATCAGTAATTTCACTTATAAAATACAAAGTATCCATTGCAGTTTCATTTACCGCACTTACAGGTTATCTAATATATACCGGACATTTTGATTACCATGCATTATTTGTATTAATAGGAGTTTTCTTTTTTGCCTCAGGTGCAAGTGGGTTAAATCAGGTTCAGGAATATAAGTATGATGCTATAATGAACCGAACCAAAAATCGTCCAATTCCAACAGGTCAAATTTCTGTTGAAAATGCATTTATAGTATCTTCCTTTTTTATAAAGGCTGGATTTTCAACACTTTTCTTAGCATTTGGCATAGTGCCGGCCTTATTGGGATTGTTTAATATTTTTTGGTATAATGGTATTTATACTTATTTAAAAAGAATTACTTCATTTGCAGTTGTACCGGGTTCGTTGGTAGGTGCAATACCGGCTTTCATTGGATGGACTGCTGCAGGTGGATTTTTGCTTGATAAAACGATTGTATTTATTGCATTTTTTCTTTTTATTTGGCAAATCCCACATTTCTGGCTGTTAATGTTAAAGTATGGAGCTGAATACGAACTTGCAGGATTCAAAACGATAAATCAAGCAGTAAATCCCTTAAATCTAAAAAATATTATTTTTTCATGGATACTTGCAACTTCATTTTCATCAATATTAATTCCGCTTTTTCTTGTTAACTTGTCATGGCCATTTTTTGTTTTGGTTTTTTTAGTCAACATATTATTTATAATATTATTTGCAAAACTTTCGTTTGCTAATAGCTCAGAGCTAAATTTTAGAAAATCATTTGTTAGCATTAATGTTTATATGATGCTTTTTATGCTTTTACTCATCGCTTTTCATCTTTATTCGGTTTAATGATTTTTTGAAAATTAGAGTTAATTTTTTTTGAAAAAGTTCAGTTTTATTTTTTTATTTTTTTTGATTTCTAGCGGAATAAACCCGCTATCTTGAATACCAATGATTCCATAAACAGTTTCTCCGGATTTAATTTTAACTTCTCTCAAATCGTATTTAATTAACTCTTTTAGAAAATTTGAATTAGCTTTACTTGCTGTTATCATATTGCCAATTGCTATTGCAGGCCAAAGGATTAATCCGAAATTAAAGGATGAGACAACTTGCCCATTATAGCTTACATTTGAATTTCCGAGCGCTCCAATAAAATACGGAATATACCCTATAACTGATTGTTCTACAGCTTTTTTTACTAACATTGGTGGTAAAAGGTTGATTTCAGTCAGCCCGCTATAAAGCCTTATGTCACTTCCTAAGCAAATAGAAGAATCTGTATTATTTTTAATTTTTACAGCCACTATTTTTATCCCACTTTTTAATTCTTTCTTTTCCATTTTTTTGTTAGCACGTTCTCTTAAAACATCATACCGGTAAGCAAATTCAATCTTATCCTTGTTTTCTATAATGTTGTAGCTTAATTTATCAGGATTAATTGGCCTATAATACATTGCACAGCCATTCAATAGAAATATAACAGCCCCAATTATTGACTTTAATAATTTTTTTTTCATGTTTTTATGTTTTTTCAGACAGGTTTTATATGTGTTAAATATTTAGGTATGTTTTACTTAGGCAATTTTCTAAATAAAAAAAACCACCTACAAATTGAATTGTAAGTG
>CAZEEB010000044.1:0-12419 GCA_964511245.1 uncultured Paludibacter sp. | reverse complement strand
TTCATTTTTAATAAATACTCTTAACTCGGAAATTAATTAGTAATTCTTTTAAAATTTGTATACAAAAATTTAATTCTTAACTTTTACCAAATGTAAATCTTCTAAATTCGTTAATGCTTCAAATTCAACAATCATTTGAATAATATTGACAAAACAAAACCTATATGAAGCAAGATTTATAGAATTCACGAAATTAATCCTTTTGTACTAGGTAATTCATATTGATAAATATCTCGTTTTACTGCCATTTTTATAGATTTAGCTAATGCCTTAAAAATTCCTTCAAGTTTGTGGTGTTCATTATCTCCTTCTGCTTTGATATTCAGATTTATACGTGCAGCATCACTCAATGATTTGAAGAAATGGTAAATCATTTCTGTTGGTAAATCTCCTATATATTCACGTTTAAATTCTGCATCGAAAACCAGCCATGCGCGTCCGCCAAAATCCAACGCTACTGAACATAAACAATCGTCCATAGGTAAGCAAAACCCATATCGTTCAATACCGCGTTTATTGCCCAAGGCTTTGCCCAAAGCATCACCAAGTGCAATAGCTGTATCCTCAATTGTGTGGTGTTCGTCAACTTCCAAATCGCCATCTACTTGGATGGTTAAATCAGAACCGGAGTGTTTTCCTATTTGTTCAAGCATGTGGTCAAAGAATTTTAATCCGGTATCAATATTACATTTGCCCGAACCATCCAAATTCAGTTCAATAAAAATTTCGGTTTCTTTGGTGCTACGCTTTACTGTGGAAGTACGCTCGCCTGCAAACAAAAATTCAGTGATAGCATCCCAGCTTGTTGTTTGTAATGCGCAATATTCAGTTAACCCTTTTTGCGAAAGAATGTCAGTATCATTGCTTAAAAAAATAGCTTTAGAACCAAGGTTTTTTGCCAGTTCCACATCGGTAATCCTGTCGCCGATAACATATGAGCCTGCTAAATCATACGCATCTGAGAAATACTCTGTAAGCATAGCAACTCCAGGTTTGCGGGTTGGCAAATTATCTTCGGGGAATGATTTGTCGATAAATATTTTGTCGAATGCAATTCCCTCGTTGGCGAGTGTTTGCAAAAATTTGGTCTGAATATTATCGAAATTTTCCTGCGGATAAACATCTGTTCCAAGACCATCCTGATTGCTAACCATAGCCCACTCAAAATCAAGTTTGTGACGAATGAAATATAAGTTGCGGATTACAGTCTGCAAAAATTCCATTTGTTCCAGCGTATCAACCTGAAAAGTTAGTGGTGGTTCGACTATGATAGTTCCATCGCGGTCGATGAAAAGTACTTTCTTTTTAGCAATTTCAGACATAATATTGTTATTTACAATTTTATCATTTACGATTGCAAATCAATGCTTTATCGTGATTTGATTTGAAGGTTCAAAGATACAAAATTAATTTTCAATGATAAACACTCAAAAATTAAGTTGAAGTCGGAGTCGGAACTCCAATATCCCTAAACAGCTTGGTTTAGCAAGAACCAACCAACAAAACAACTAATTAACCAATCAACCCAACTCCATTTTCAAAAACCGACCTGTTTCACTGTTTTTATGGTTGGCAATTTCTTTTGGAGTACCAGTGCAAATTATTTTTCCACCCGCTGCACCACCTTCGGGTCCAATGTCTATAATATGATCGGCAACTTTAATCACATCCATATTGTGTTCTATAATAATTACTGTATTTCCTTTATTTACAAGCCTATTCAATACCCCAAGTAATACACGTATATCTTCAAAATGCAATCCGGTAGTTGGCTCATCGAGAATATATAGTGTTTGTCCGGTATCACGCTTTGAAAGTTCAGTTGCTAACTTAACACGCTGACTTTCGCCTCCTGATAGTGTGGTACTTGATTGTCCAAGTTTGATATATCCAAGTCCAACATCTTGCATCGTTTTAATTTTATTTAAAATGGATGGTTGATTTTCGAAGAAATCTACTGCTTGATCAATGGTCATATTTAAAACATCAGCAATTGACTTTCCCTTAAATCGAACTTCCAGTGTTTCGCGATTATAACGTTTGCCATCGCATACTTCGCAAGGCACGTAAACATCGGGTAGAAAATTCATTTCTATCGTTTTATAACCGTTTCCGCCACAAGCTTCGCATCGACCACCGGCTGTATTGAACGAAAATCGACCGGGCTTATAGCCCCTAATTTTGGCTTCTGGTAATGTAACATATACGTTTCGAATATCCGAAAAAACACCGGTATAAGTGGCTGGGTTTGAGCGAGGTGTACGACCAATAGGCGATTGATCTACCTCAACCACTTTATCAATATTTTCAAGTCCTTTTATACTTTCATATTCCAAAGGGTCTTTTAATGAACGGTAAAAACTTTGGCTCAAAATAGGTTGTAAAGTTTCATTTATAAGTGTTGATTTACCGCTACCAGATACACCGGTTACACAAATCATTTTTCCCAATGGAAAAGTAACATTAATATTTTTAAGATTATTACCTTTTGCTCCTTTGATAACAATTTCCTGTCCGTTTCCAGTACGAAGCGTTGTAGGAATTTCAATTCGTTTTGCTCCGTTTAGATAAGCAGAAGTTAAGGTATCAGCCATGAGCATTTGTGCTGGAGTACCAGCAAAAACCACTTCGCCGCCGTGTCGTCCGGCATGTGGTCCAAGATCAACCACATAATCGGCCGCCAGCATCATATCTTTATCATGTTCAACTACTATTACCGAATTACCCATATCTCGCAGTTGTTTCAAAGAGCGTATTAATCGTTCATTGTCGCGCTGATGCAAACCAATACTTGGTTCGTCTAGAATATAAAGAACGTTTACCAATTGTGAGCCTATTTGAGTAGCCAATCTAATTCGCTGACTTTCACCGCCCGAAAGCGATTGTGAACTTCGATTCAGCGAAAGATAGTTTAATCCTACATCCAATAAAAATTGCAATCGTGTACGAATTTCCTTTAATATTTCAGCTGCAATGGTTTTTTGTTTTTCCGTTAAAAACGGCTCTACTTTTCCTAACCAATCTGACAATTCAGAAATATCCATCGATGAAAGTTGAGCTATATTTTTATCAGCTATACGAAAATGCAATGACTCTTTTTTGAGTTTAGCGCCATCGCATTCCGGACATTTTATTGTTTTTGAATATTGATTAGCCCATTTTTGCTCAGTGGCCGATGCACCTGTTTCAGTCTGCATTTCGATATATTTTAAAATACCATCATAGCTCAAAAAATAGCTGGTGCCAATTGCCTGATTTTTAATATTAAGGCGCTCATCCGTACCGTTCATGATTTCATCCATTGCCTCCTCCGGAATTTCAGCAACCGGAGTTTTTAGCGAAAAGCCATATTTATCGAGTATGGCTTCTATTTGCCAAAAAATTGTGGATTGTTTGTGCTTTCCTAGTGGAGCAATTGCGCCATTGTAAATATTTATTGATTTGTCGGGCACAATTTTATCCATGTCAATTTTATTTACAAATCCCAATCCTTTGCACTTATGACAAGCACCGTGTGGCGAGTTAAACGAAAAGTTATGAGGTGCAGGTTCATCATACGAAATGCCACTGCTAGGACACATGAGCATCTTGCTGAAATAACGGGCTTCATCAGTGTCTTTTTCAAGCAACATAACTATTCCGTTGCCTTGTTGCATTGCTTTTTGCATAGATTGTTTTAAGCGCGACCTGTCTTTTTCAGAAACGACTAACTTATCAATTACAACCTCAATATCATGATTTTTGTAACGATCAATTTTTAATCCGTGAGTAGCCTCTCGAATTTCTCCGTCAATCCGAACATTCAGATATCCTTTTTTTCGGATTTGCTCAAAAAGTTCTTTGTAATGACCTTTCCGTCCACGAACCAGTGGAGCTAGCAAAAAGGTTTTTTTGCCTTCGTAATTTTTCAAGATCAAATCCACAATTTGATCTTCGCTGTATTTCACCATTTTTTCACCGCTGACATACGAGAATGCTTCGCCGGCACGGGCATAAAGCAGTCGTAAAAAGTCGTAAATTTCGGTGGTAGTTCCCACGGTAGAACGTGGATTTTTGTTGGTGGTTTTTTGTTCAATAGAAATTACAGGACTCAATCCGGTAATTTTATCCACATCGGGACGTTCCATATTTCCCAAAAAACTTCGGGCATAAGCCGAAAATGTTTCGATATAACGGCGTTGTCCTTCGGCAAAAATGGTATCAAATGCAAGTGACGATTTTCCACTACCACTTAAACCGGTAATCACTGTCAAAGCATTGCGGGGAATAGAAACATCGATATTTTTGAGGTTGTGAACGCGAGCACCTATTACCTCAACAAACTCTGAAGCGTCTTGTTTTTGGGAATTATTAATCAAAACTTAAATTATTTTTAGAACTTGCAAAGATACATATTTCTAAACGAGCAAGCAATGGAAAAGGTTCGATTAAGACTTAAAAAAAACTGCCTCAATTGGTGAGGCAGTTCTTAATTATTACTTGTAAACCAGAAAGTTTTTAACTTCCCACGTACCGGCTTTGGTTCCCGATACGTATTTTAATGCAATTTTTATTTTTTTATTTCCATAGCCAGATAAACTAAATTTTCCGGCATTAACAAAAGTCCAATTTGAAGCATTCGCAAATGCAGTGGGCAATTGAGTCCATGCAGCTGTAGAAGGTAATCCATCTACATAATTTTCTGAAATCCAAACCGTGATATCGGTTGCCGGATTATTAAAATACCTACCTACATGATCAAAGGTAAGGAAAGCATTTGTAATATTTGTTAAATCAATTTGTGGAGAGATGAGCCAATCTTCATTAGCATAATTATTCGGAGATACATACCCGGTCATAGTGGCTGCGCTGTAGGAAATAGCCCAAAACTGAGGACCCAACACATTTTGAGTAGTAAATGAACCTAAAGTATACGAAAATTTCTCGGAAAGTATTGGATCAGGAGGTAAAATACCGCCAGTTGTGCCATCGTCGAATACAAAATAGGATGTTGAATTCAGTCCCGACCAAGTTAAATTTGTTCCAATTTGACCATATAGTTTTACGTGCCGTCCAATATTAGTTGGGTTAGTTATCAAATTTATAGCATTTTGAATTGTAATATTGGATAAATCAACTACCAAACATTTTGCAACATATAAGGTAGAGGTTGAATCGGCAATCAATACATTAGTTTTAACATTACAGCCAGTTGAAGTAAACGATGGACTATTGGAAGCTAATGTATTAATATAACCAACAATATAACCACTTACCCAAGCATTTCCGCTTGTACTGATTGCTCCTGATATGGTATATGGCGAATTTATCAAGCCATTTCCATTATTTTTATTAACAGCTTCGCCATTTGACACCGTAAAATTTTTAACTTCCCAAGTTCCAGCTTTTGTTGCTGTAGATAAGTATTTAAATCCAATTCTAACTTTTTTACCTACAAAAGCTGTTAAGCTAATCTGACCGGAAGTGATAAAAGTCCAACTGCCGGGATCGGTAAAAGGGATTGTTGTTAGTCGTGTTAAATTGGTCGATGTTGAGGGTAAACTATCTGTTTTATAGCCTTCTAAAACCCATATAGTGGCCTCATTAGTAACATCACCAAAATACCTTGGACAGTGCTCGAATGACAAATTTGCAGCCGAAAGCGTTGACAAATCAATTTCAGGCGAAATTAGCCAATCTTCATTAGCATTATTTACAGAACCTACATAACCGGTCATCATGGCATAGCCACTTGTACTTTCTGCCCAATTTTGAGCTCCTGATACGCTCTTAGTAACAAAACTGCCTAACGAAGAAGAAAATGTTTCAGCAAAAACTGAATTTGTTTCAGTAGGTTTAATTTTAATTGCCGATTCGTTAAGATTTGAACAGCTTGAAAGCATAAATCCAATAAACAAAATTAGCAAACCATATTTAGTTATCTTTTTCATTTTATTTTATATTTCAAATTGAATTTAAAATTAATTTTTGACGCTGGTATGATACGATTCAAAACCTTTTCCAAGATCGAACAATCCTCTCAGGGTGAGTTGATAATATATTTTTGAAGCAGATGCCGGATTGTCTTTATCGTTGTACCATCCAACAATTGAAGTTATATTTCCACGGTTTGATGAATCTGGAAGTTTGTAATTAGCAAAACGTGAATATTCGCTTGTTGAAACAAAAATAGATCCGGTACCATCCTGAATTTCACGTGATTGTGGATAACCAATACCATTTGTTGAAGGTGCAAAAATATAATCTGCATCTTTTATCAATGTGGACGGAACACCATAATCTGCTCCTTTACCTGTGAAATATGCATTTTTTATACATACCAATTTATTTACAACTGTCATACCAGCTGCCTTTATTTGTGCAATAGTTAATGTATCTGCTTTTATCAAATTTGGATTAGGTAAACCATACGGATGAATTAATTCTGTGGCAATTGGCAATGGAATTCGCCCTGGTTCAATTCTATATATATTAATTTTATGTAATGTGTCAACTTTAAATTTATCGAGGTTCACAAAGTGTGTCCCTACTTGTGGCGATTGAGCATAGCGACCTATATATAAACCATTTAACCGAACTGATACTCTTTGTCCTACAGGGTATAGACCAGAAAGACTACCGGCATTAATCGAAATTTTTAGGGCCATTCCTCCTACTCCACGCTCTTGAACAGTAATGTATTTATAAATATTTCCTTCTATATCCGATGACGTTACTACTCCGTTTATAATAGCTGCGGCACTATCATTTGAAATCAAATCGCAGGTAAATAATCCTGCATTTTTAGCTAAAGTATCTGTATAAACATCTTTAAGTGTCATGTACTTGGCCTGAACCTGAGCAATGGTGGTAGTAGCAATAAGTGAATCGCCAAGTAATCTGGTGGTTGAAATTGGGTTAAAATCGGTTTGCGTACAGCTATTAAGCACTAAAGCTATTAAAACGATTTGTCCAATTATAATTTTCTTCTTCATTTGTATGTTTTTTGAAATTTAATAACATTAAAATTTATAGCCAACATTAAAAAATACATTAAATCCCCATGCATAATAATACTTCGAAGGGAATTTATTTAAATTATTCATGTCAACAACAGTTCCATTAAGTGGAATTCTTGACTGGCTATAACCGCCTGTAATCATTTTTTGATTATTCAAAATATTGCTTGCACTTAAATTAAAATTTAACGACTTTCTATTTTTAAAATAAATCATTTTTCCAATAGAAGCATCAAGCAGAAATCCTCCTTTTAATTTTTCTTGTTTTCCAAGCGCATTTACAATGGCATCGTTGGTATACAATGCATAATTTGATTTTGTTAAACGAAGTGGTGATACATCGAGGTAATTCTGGTCGAAATAATTAAGTGTAATATCTGCAAACCACATTTTAGGATGAAAATAATCAATTTTAATACTACCTGCCGTTTGAGGTCCGGTGCTTAGTTTAATGTTTTTCAACAATACTTCATCCCATTGGTCGGGCTTTGCTCCATTTTCAAAGCTCAATACACCTTGAGCATTGTTAGTATAATGATAATCTGCAATTGTACCTGCCAATGATAAAGTAAAATTAGTATTCAGTTTATAAGCTATACCTGCTTCAATTCCTTGATAAAACTTATCGACTTTAGTTAAAACATGATTTACAAAAGTTTGATTTATATCATCGTAGTATCCGTTTAGTTCAATTCCGTCAGAGGAATAGGTATTGAAACCACTAATTCTACCTCTAAAATCGGCAAAACTGAATGAATAATTTAAATCATACGATAGCACTTTTTCATTTGCCATAGGTACTGCCGTATCTTTTATACGTTGCGAAATGTATGCATTGTCAACTCCCGGTGCTCTGGTTTCAATCAATGCATTAACAGACAATCTATTACGTCCATCAATTTTGTAAGTCGCTCCCGCCTTGAAAGATGGGTCAGCTGAATACCAAATTTTACCCTGACCATACGATATTACTCCTAAAGCTTCTGCACGGCCATTTTTCATATATCCATAGCGCGAAAATTGAGTATAGCTAAGCTTACCGGCATAGTACAAATCATAGTCAGGCATAATCCATTCATTTTGAATAAATGCTGCAGCATGAAGTATGTTGATATCATAATTGTATCCGAAAATATCACCAACTTTTATAATTCTATTCGGATGATTTAAGTCATTCTGAATAATATCGCTTGTACTCGATTTGTAATCACGCTCTGCAAATTGGTCTTTATCAACCCATTGATTTGCTCCCATCAAATCGTCCATGGTTTTGTAATGTTTTGCTGTCGAGATTTTAGCTTCAATACCAGTGGTTAATTTTAAATTTTTATTTAATTGATTGATATAGGTTGAATTTAATGAGGTTTCAATTAAATCGTTATGGCGGCGTTCAAGTGCATATTTTGCACACGAGTTTGGTAACGAATCATTATTTACCAAATTAGCATGATACATCGAATTCCAGTTCATTTGTGACTTATTTGTATCGGTTTGCCATAAATTTGTCAACGTACTTTTTGATGTTGAATCTGTTGCAGCGCTCGGTAAATAACCATAATAATTAGGATTAGGATCTGGTGCATTATAAAAATTTATTGCCGAATTGCTGTACATACTGTAGTGGAAAGCAATGCCTGTGCGTAGTCGTTGTTTATCATCTATCTTAAAGTCGTGCGATAAAATAGCAGTTGGATCATAACTTTTTACTATCCTCGAATTTCTAACCTGTCCGTTTTGGTAGCCCCAATAAGGATTATAATAAATTGACTTAACTAAATCATAAATTTCTTGAGTTACAGCTGCTTGTTGAGCGCGTTGAGTAGGAGCACCAAAAGTAACTAATGATATGCTATGCTGTTTATTCAACATTTTTTCGGCTGAAAGAAAATATCCGGCCGAATTATAAAAAGTACCGTCAACAATACCCTTATCAGCCCAACGAATAACAGCTGAACCTGTGAAAGCCCAGCCATTAGGCATCAGTCCGGTTGCAAATGTATAAGCACCTCTAAGTTTATAGGCACGGTTTGTATAAGCTAAACTGGCTTTTGAACCTGCTGCATAACCTGAAGCCTTGGTATTAATATTAGTAGCTCCACCTAAATTACCAAAACTGAATGAATTTGGACTCAACCCATTCACTTCATCCTGATTGCGCATAGCATCATTCAGACCACCCAAGGCCGAATAATTAAAATCACCGCGTTCCAAACCGTTAAAATGCACACCGTTTATATAAGTCGACTCATATTCACTCTCATACCCTCGTGCTCTGAAACGCATTGGCGAAAATGAAAAATTTGCTTGCGAATTAAAAACATCGCCTTTTGATGCCAATGAACCGGAAACATTTTGAGCGCTTCGACTTTCGTCGCTACTAAGTTCATTCTCACTTAATTGCAATGTGGTTTCGTGTTTCAAATCTTCCTGAACATCAGCTTTTAATTCAATTATTCCTAAATCATTTACAATTCCTGACTTTATACTTATAAGTTTAATTTGTGTGAAATAGCCTTCCATTGTCACACTTAATTCATCATCGCCGGCTTGTAAGTAACTCAGTGTAAATTCGCCATTGGCATTAGTCTGAGTAGATATATTTTGTTGAAGCAATGTAATGTTTACACCCGCAAGCGGAGTGCCTGAACCTGCAACTTTAATGACAGCCTTAACTGAAGTTTGAGCCATTAGCGTAAAAGTTGATAGCAATGATACCACTAGTATCCATGTTTTTTTTCTCATATTTTTATTCAAATTTATATTTTCTAAGCTCATTATGAAGTTTTTAAGCATAATTTATTTTTTTGCCAAAAAGGTTTGCAATTTACTTTATTTTTCCGATAATACTCATAAATATTCATTAAAAATTTAATTTAACATTTTAAAAACAAACTCTCAATTTAAACTAAAGTGTAAATAGAAGTCTTAATTATTAATTTTTGAAACTATTTTAATAAAATTATTTACAATTTCAAAGTTTTAAGTCATTAAAGTTTCATTGTGATTTTATTAAAAAAGGGTGGTTGACATTATATTTTCATTAAAATTTTGAAAATCTAATTGAAAATAAAAATGTTTATTTTTTAAATCGTTGAATCAGATTATAGGCTTTGTAAATGCCTAATTCACCGGCTTTACTTAAATCCGCCAAACCTTTAACATCTTCACCAATAAACAGATAGGTTAAACCACGATTATAAAAGGCTTCTGCAAAATCGGGATCAATATTAATAGCCTGAGAATAATTCAGAATAGCAGTCTGAAAATCTTTCTGAGTACATAAAATATTAGCTTTGTTGAAATAGGCAAACCCAAAATCGGGATTTAATTCACTCACTTTTGAAAAATCAGCCATTATTAGCGTAACATCAAAAAGTGCTTGTCCCTCAGCATTTAGCTTTTTTGTTTTCTTTTCATCGGCAATCAGTTTTCCGCTGTTTTCAACTGAATTTTTGCTGAAATCAAGTAATTTATAACGAATATTTGCTCTGCAAAAATAGGCCAACATAAAATCAGGTCGTAAATTAATTGCATTATTAAGATCATCTATCGAACTATTAAAATCTTGAACCATAGCAAATTCCAGTGCTCTGGCAAAATAAATATCTGCATTTTGATTGTCTTTTGCTAAATGAGAAGATATTTCGTTAATTGCTTCAAAATGCTTATTTACCAATTCGGCTGTTAATGGTAATTCGTTATTTGTTATTTTTAATATAGTGCTTAGTTTCTTGAGTTTATTATATTCCTGCAAAGTTGGATAGTAAAGATTAGTGTGTCTAATTTCATCAACTTTAGCATAGTATGTTAAAATAAAATTTCGTTCATTTATCACATCGGTATATTTATCCTGAACTGCTCCACGCGTTGCATCTGCGTATTTCGAATCACTTTCGGTTTCATCCATATTTTGTGCAACAAATCTGTTGAAAATTTCCGTTTTTCGGACAGTATTACTTTTCAGAGAATTAGTTGCTAATTTATTGGATGCCTGTATATTATCCTTATTTTTGTGATTTTTATATTCTTTATTTTTTTCAATATTACTAGCCATTTGTTGATATTGAAACGCAGCTTTCTGGTTGCCTAATGCTTGTTCGGCTTGTGCAATTCCCATGTAGGCCGGAACAAAGTATTGATATTTTGAAATTATTTTTTTGTAATCCTTTATACTTGATTTATAGTCACGTAGGTATAATTCTACTATTGCTTTTTGTAATAACGCTTCAGTCATTGTCGAATCTAATTTTAAAACTGAAATCAAATCAACCAGAGCGTTATTATAATCGCCAAGGCTGGCTTTCAATAATCCTCTATTATAAAAAACCAATGCATTATTTTTTTCCATTTTCACAGCCGTATTATAATCATTCAATGCTTGATTATAATTTTTTTTCTCCACATTTAAAATTCCTCGATTTATATAATCGCCAACGTATGTCGATTTTCGTTTTATGGCTTGCGTGTAATCTTTTAATGCGCCCGATTTATCATTTCGCTGCATTCTCAAAATGGCTCTGGCACTATATGCCATTGCATTTGTACTATCTTTTTGGACATACAGATTAAATGTTTTTTCGGCTTCGGCAGTATCCTTCATTTCGAGTTGAAGTAGACCCTTTTCATAAAGCAAATTGCTGGTTTTGGGGCTTAGTTTAAGGTAGGTATTACAATCTTCCATTGCTCCTGCATAATCCTTAATTGCATCACGGGCATCCATTCGGTTCATAAGTAAATGTAAACTGTTTGGACTGAATTCTAAAGCTTTACTAAAATCAATAATGGCTTCTTTATGAAAATTCAGTTTGCGTCGTGCAAACCCACGAGCATAATAAGCCTGAGGAAGAAATGGATTTATTTCAATGGCTTTTGAACAATCTTCATCGGCACTTTGGTAGTCGCCTAATTGAATTTTAGCAATTGCTCTGTCTAAATACGGTTCTGCTAAATACGGCTTAATTTTGATTACTTGATTAAAATATTGAATTGATAATACATAATCTTCAAAATACAGTGCATTTTGTCCAATTGTAAGTATTCGTTCGGTATTCCATTGTGCTTTTACAGCAAAAGTGAATAAAACACATAGCACTATGAGACTAGTTTTTTTCAATATTCTTTTTATAATTTAATTTACTCAAATGCATTTGCTTCGCATCCGGAATTGGCATTGAATGTTCCGGGTATATCAAATGACTCGGTTGCAGAGTATTCTAACTCTTTATCAGCCAACACTTTTTTCATATACAAAGCCCAAATTGGTAATGCCATTGCCGCACCTTGTCCTTCGCCTATATTATCAAAATGTATGGAGCGATCTTCGCCACCTACCCAGCATCCCGAAACCAATGATGGAGTATAACCCATAAACCAACCATCGGAGTTATTTTGAGTTGTACCGGTTTTACCACCCATTGGCAT
>CAZEEB010000043.1:0-12581 GCA_964511245.1 uncultured Paludibacter sp. | reverse complement strand
CGGCTCCTGCTACTCCGTGTAGTATTCGTATTATTTCCACCTGCAGTGAAAGAGGATTGCGAATCTCCATCCATAAAATTCAAAATTCCGTTTCCATCATACCGTATTGCTGTATTTAAGTCTAAACCAGCTCCTGCAGTGAGGTTACCAAAAACACCTTTCTTGCGGTTAGGTTTGAATGTAAGATTGATAATACGTTCTGTATCATTGTCTTCGAAACCAGTTAGCACTGCCATATCTGATTTCTGATCCAAGACTTGTATTTTATCTATTAGCTCGGCGGGAATATTCTTGGTAGCCATTTCAATATCATCATTGAAAAATTTCTTTCCATTAACGCGTATTTTTTTTATGTCTTGTCCGTGAACGGTAATTTTACCTTCAGAACTAACTTCAACCCCAGGCAAACGTTTCAACAAATCTTCCACAACAGCATTCTGACCGGTTTTAAATGCAGTTGCGTTAAACTCTGATGTATCACCTTTCACTACCATTTGAGCTGCTGTACCTTTTATTTCGACTTCACCTAGTAAGTGTGAATTTTCTATTAATTGAATATTTTTTAAAATAATATCTTTGGAACCCATGGTTATTTTTTGTCGAAAACTTTGGTATCCAACCATAGTAATTAACATAGTGTAATTTCCAGGTTTTACTTTTGATAATAAGAAACTGCCGTTTAAGTCTGTTTGGCAACTTTGAACCAAAGTGGAATCTGAATTTTTAAATAATCTTACTGCACCCAATTCAATAGCTAATCCATTTTTGGAATCAAAAACTACTGCCTGAATGTTATGTTGAGAAAAAATGAATTGAGAAATGAATAAAAATATATATAAAATTATTTTAGAGTTTTTCATTGCAATTTTTTAAGATTTTAACAGAATAAAACTATAGAAAGCAAATTTTCACTCTCTACATTCAGTATAGTTATATAATATTTAAAATACTGACATTTAAAAAGATAAATGGTTTAATTTGGGTTGAAATATATTTTAAAAAAGATTTTATATTTTTAAAAACACTATCCATTTACACAATTTAAATAGTGATAAATTATGAATTTAATTTAATTTTTACTAATACGTACCATATATATAAAAACTTATTTAGATATTTGTCTAATAATACAAACAATTAATTATGAATGACGTATTTAAAGCCTTAAATGACCCGGCACGTCGGGAGATTTTAAAATTATTACAAATAAAAGACATGACAGCGGGAGATATTGCATCGAAATTTGAAATGACAGCTCCAAGCATTTCGCATCATTTGGATAAACTTAAACGTGCTGGTCTGGTAACCACGGTAAAGCAAGGACAATTTATACGCTATTCAATTAACACAACAATAATTGAAGATTTATTACAATATATATTAACATTAAAAAAATGAAATTATGAACAAGATTATTAAAGAATTGATTTTATGGGTTTTAATTGTTATCCCATTTATTTACTTAGCTTCAGTTTGGAAAACACTACCATTACAAGTACCTACGCATTTTGATTTGGCAGGTAATCCCAACGGTTGGACTGAAAAAAACAGTATGCCTTTATTGTTTGTAGGTCTACAAATTGGAACTTACCTATTAATGTTATTTATTCCAAGATTTGATCCAAAAAAGAAAATTGAACAAATGGGTGAAAAATACTATTCACTACGACTTATAATTACACTTTTCATGTCGGCAATTTCGGTATATTTACTCTATGTTAGTACAAAATCCGAACTAAATCCAAATTTTTTATTTGCTTTAATTGGAGCATTTTTTGTAGTTTTAGGAAATTATTTTCAAACCGTAAAGCCAAATTATTTTATTGGCATACGCACTCCCTGGACGCTTGAAAATGAAGATATATGGAAAAAGACACATCGAATTGGTGGAAAATTATGGGTAATTGGTGGATTAATTATTATACTAATAGCTTTTATTACTAAAAACAATTTTGTATTATCAATCTCATTTGGAACTGTTACCAGTATAATAACTTTTGCTCCAATTGTTTATTCATATTTGGAATATCGAAAAATGAAAAACAACAATTTAACTAACTCGAATGATTAATTAAAAACGTTGAGATAGATTAATAAAGGCACGACCTTGTAAATTATTGTCAGGATTGAATGCTGCTTCAAAATTTGCGGAGAGTATTAATTTTTTAGAGATTTGCCAGGATAAATTAATTTCAGCTATACTTTCGGGTATTTTAGCGGTGGTAATTGAGCTATAATCCACATATCTGTAACTAAGTTCTGTATATAGTTTTCCATCAAAAAAATCACGAGATAAACTGCCACCATAAATCATTCCACTCAAATAATTTGCCTTTATTGCCGTAACATCAAACCTGAAAATAAAGTCAAGAGGAAGTTGTGTAAACGTTAGGTATGAATATCCATTGTACGAAGTATTACTAGTTGCTGTTGCAAATCTACATCCGGCATTTCCACCCCAACTTAGAAATTTGAAGGGTCTGTAGTTAAGTTGAAATCGTAATCCCGAACGAGTTTCTTTGTCCAAAACACTGTCAATGTAGTTTTTATAGGTTTCGTAATAATACAGGTTTTTTCGGGCATCGTACGAAATGGACATTGATAGATTATTAACCGCTTGCCATTGTAGCATACCGTAAATGCTTGTAAAATTGAAAGTAGCAGTGGGTTTGTTATTCTGAATACCATATAAATCAATCTCTGCCGAACCAAATAAATTGACATTTTGAAACAAGGAATTACTATGTTGTAAATACAGAAAACTTCTATCAGTAATCATATTATTCATTTGATTGAAAAATGCAACTGAAGTTTGTGAAATTTGAGTATTTTTTTTTGTTTGATATCCAAGGTAAGCACCGTATTGAAGTAAGTATGGATTGTAACTGTAGCTGTAATTATCAGGGCGTGAACCTATTACAGCACCATACGAAATTGATTTCCCGATTTGTTCAAACTGAATACCATCTACAGCACCAATATTAGCTAAATTTGGGTTTATTTTTCTACCCAAAATCACAAATAAAGAATCTTTTATTTCGTACTTTACTGCCAGATTATATATTTTTAAATCGAGTGCCTGATCCATCTGATAATTAATTAATTTAACGGAATCAGTTGGAGAAGTGTACGGTGTATAGGTATTTTTTTTTGTGAGCGAAAGGTAACATTCGGCAGAAAATCTAGAATTAGCAATGTGCCGTGCATCAAGCGACAAATTTAAACGGTAAATAGAATTAACTGTAGTATCGCTGGTATTATTTAAATAAGTTGACAACGAAACACGTCCATCAACAGATGATTTTAGTTTATTATTAACCGTATTAGCTTTTGATGCAACAATTACCTGATCGTTTACAGATACAGCTTCCTTTGAGTTCTGAATTAACACTTCAGCAGGAACAATAACTGACAATTTAGCAAAAACCTGATTTCGAACAGCAGGTACATAATCTTTACTTGTTACGCATAAACATGAAATTGTAGACATTTCTTTTACAATCAACGCCGATTGATAATTGTCATTTTTCATAGAGAATAAAGTATCACCAATACTAATTCCATCTGTATTAACAAACTGTACATAAATGTTTTGTGCACTTATGTACGTTATAATGCCTTTGCTTGCATCGTTTGTAGTTTGTCCAAACATGGCAAGTGATAAACTCAATGCAATCAAAATTACATACTGTTTCATACCTATTTAATTATCAAAATCATGACATTTACGGCAGTTGGCCTTGTAAGTCATATCGTTATTGTGGCAGTCGGTGCATTTTGTCCAAGTGCCTTTATGCTGACCAGAATATATTCCAAACCAACTATCGTGAATTCGGAAACGAACATTATTCCAACTATTTATAGTATGGCAATCGGAGCAACTGTATTTTTTCATTTTAGTTCCATGAGCTGGTATTGCAGTATTGGCAATTGCCACACTATGACAACTTAAACAATCGGAAGATAATCTTTTGCTGTAATTATTATCGGTATGGCAGCGGTCGCAAGCTATTTTATGCCCACCTGACAATGGAAAAATACTGTGATCAAAACCTTTACCAATTGAATTCCAGTTTCGACCTACCATGTTATGACAGCGTTCACAATCTTTCCCAAATCCTGACATTCGATGATTAGGTTTTGCTGTATTTTCATATTGTATTAGATGACAGGAATAACAATCGGAACGAATATTGTTGAATCTAAGATTCGAGGCAGAGCTATGGCATCGATTACAATCGGCCGATGCATGTTCACCAACTAATGGAAATCCTTGTTGCTGGTGAATTTGACGAATTTTAGTTACTATCCATGAATTAGGTGTATGACATCGATTACAATCCCGTCCGAGGGTTCCTTCATGAATATCGGTATGACATGATGAACATTCTGAAGGCGATTCAGAAAACACCAACGAAACATGGCACTTTTTACAACTTATAGCTTTATGTTGCCCTACGAGTGGAAACTTGGTTTTATTATGATTAAAACCCTTTTCATTTATTTTAAGCCAATTTTCTGTGGTATGACAAATTGTGCACTCGATTTTCAACTTCGAACCATGTGGCGACTTAGTAGATGTGGCAAATAAACCAGCGTAAGCCAGCATGGCAAATATGATTATGATAAATCTATTTTTCATTTTTTAATACTTTCTGGTTACTTCGGATTATAAAATCACCCGTGACATTTGGAACAACTGATATCATTGAATTTATATTCAGTATATTTTCCTTTGGTGTTGATAACAGGTTTATGGCATTCATCGCACTTCACATTGGCATGAGCTCCATCAATTTTAAAACGGGAAGTGTTGTGGTCGAATTTAGATTTTTCCCATTTATCGAAACCATGGCATTTTATACAGTCCGTTTTGCCATTAACAGCGAATTGTCCGAAATGAGAGTCTTTGTGGCAGCTAGAGCAATCTTTGCCTAGTCCTGAAAATTTTTGAGAACGAATTCCTTCCTCATTTCGACCATAATGACAACTTGAACAGGCTATATTATTGTGAGATCCTTCTAGTTTATATCCGGTTTTGCTGTGGTCGAAACCATTAATTTTTTTCCAACTTTTCACATTATGACATACTTCACAATTTTCATTTGGCATAAATTTATCTTCAATTAAGCCCTTATGTTCATTTTTATGACAATCAATGCAGCGTTTGCCCATTTTAACAAAAGTCCATTTATCTTGCTTTTTATGACAAGCCATGCAGGTACTGGCTAAATGTGCACCTTCAAGTTTAAATTTCATATTATGCTCTTCAATTGTAAATGTGCTGGGTGTAAATCCATTGTTATTATGACATTTTGCACAATCGGGGCTAATTCCTTTTTTATTATTAAATTCGCCCTTATGATAATCTGTGTGACAGTCATTGCATTGTTGATGTTTGATAGGCGTAGTAAGGCTTTTCCCTTTGTGACATTCTTTGCAATCTACTTGTTTGTGTTCCCCTAAAAGCTTAAAGTCCGTTTTGTCATGATCAAAAGCCTTCATCGTTTTGTTAAAGAAAAACGATTCTTCTGTATGGCATTTTTTACAGTCCTGTCCAAATTTATTATCATGTACATCTTCGTGACAGCCTGTACAATTAGCAAATTTCAAGTTAGCAAAATTTTGAACTTTCTTGCCATTTATGCTAATTACTTTATGACAATCCAAGCATTTAACTGTTTTGTGCTGCCCCAAAAGTGGAAAATGAGTTTTGCTGTGATCAAAACCGGTAGCGTTTTTAAATGTATTGAAACTATGACATGTAGCACATTTTGGCGAAAGTTTTCCTTGATGAAAATCATCATGACACAACAAACACTCCTGTGTCAGACCGAGGTATGTGGAAGATTTCTTTTTGAGTGAAGGATCTTTTATGAAATCGGGTTTATGGCAAGCTTTACATTCTTGTTTAGCATGTTCACCTTTTAAAGCAAAACCGGAAAGTGCATGATTGAATTGTTTTTTATTAAAGCGTGTTATCAAAAAATTTTTGCCGTGATGTTCGTTATGACATACAGCACATTCTTTTCCGGTTACTTCTGTTGAGGCATGGTATCCTTTTCTAGCTTGAATGTTTGCCTTTATTTCTTTGTGGCAATCAAGACATTTAGCCCTCGAAACTTTATTATTGCCTACCTCATGACATTTAACGCAGTTACTAACCCCTTCGAGCGAAGCATGAGCATTACTTAGGTCGCCAGGTGAAATTTGAGCAGTCAATACAGCACTCCAAAAATAAAGTGCAAATAGCATTAAAAGTCTATAAATTCTCATTTTTTGAATGTCTAATAGTTCGTTAGATAATTCGAAAAAACACAAAAATATACTTATTTTTTATGTTTCAGTACCACTTCACCATGTTTAGTGCTGATTTGTATACCCGTTTTTTGTAAAAATTGTGTTGGTAATTCTCCACCTGCAAATATATAAATTAAATCGTTATCAACCCGCATAATTTTTTCGGAACTCTTTATTTTATACAAAATTTCAACTTTTTCAATCGAAATTAGAGTTGAATTAAAAATAACATTTATTTTTTCACTTTCAATTGCCTCGTGAATCAAAGCCTTATTTTTCACTTTCAATCGAGCAAAAGCATCGCTTCGGTACGACAAAGTTACTTCATTATGATCTGCCAATGCTAATGCCGATTCAACAGCCGAATCACCGCCACCAACTATCATTATTTTTTTATTTTTAATTTCTTCGGGTTCAAGCAGCCGATATGCTACTTTCTCTGTATTTTCGCCGGGAATATCAAGTTTTCTGGGAGTTCCACGTCTACCAATTGCTAATAAAACTGCTTTGGAAGTAAAACGTTGGTGGTTAATTGTTTCAACTGTAAGTATTTGATTATCTGTAGTTATTGATTCTACCTTTGAATTTTCCTTAATTAAAATATCATTTTTTTCAATCACTGATAACCATAAATTTAACAGTTCCGTTTTGTTTGTTTCCTTCAATTTCACTTTTCCATGAAGTGGTAATTCCATTGGATGAGTCATTACAATTTTGCTTCGTGGAAATGTAAATACTGTTCCACCAAGGGTATCTTGTTCTAAAGTAAGCACTTTCAGGTTTGCTTCCTTTGCCGCCAACGAAGCTGAAATTCCTGCCGGACCAGCACCAACTACAATCAAATCATATTCAGTGTCTAATTCTTTATTAATTTTTTTTGTAATGTTTTCAACAGCCTCTTTGCCTTGGGTAACTGCATTTCTAATTAAGCCCATACCACCCAATTCGCCGGCAATATAAATGCCCTGTACATTTGTTTCAAAGTTTTGGCTAACATGAGGCAGGTCTACGCCCCGTTTCTCTGTTCCAATCCACAAGGAAATAGCTTCAACCGGACAGGCTTTGAAACAAGCTCCATGACCAATGCAATGTGAAGCATTAATTACAGCGGCTTTCCCATTCCGTAAACCAAGTATGTCCGATTCCGGACAAGCAGTAATGCAGGCACCACTACCAATGCAGCGGTAAGGATCAATAACCGGGTACAACGAGACAGGTTCATGTATTCCATCTTCTTTTGCTTGCACTATCTTGGCTTCCACCACTTTAGTCTTGCGTTTATGCATTAATATATATGCTGTCAATACAATTATTGCAAGCAAAAACAAAATCAAATAAAAGCTAATCTCAATTATTTTGTCCATAAACTAAGTATTTGTGCAAAATATAAAACCACTATAACGTGAATTAGCATTATGATAATCATTATCAATGCAAAAGGTAAATGAGCATAATGCCAGTATTTCAGTAAATTATGCCAATAATCCAACCTTTCCATTCGTTTAACAATTCTTGATTCTGTTTTTATTAATTGTCTCGCTTTGTGATATTCATTTCTGGATAATCTGTCAGCAAGCAATTTGTTTTCTGAAACTTTGTGTGAATTGAATTCCAGAAAACTCACCCCATATTTCGTTTTAAGTTCCTTTTCAATAGATTCTTTCTGTTCTTGAACCTCCTTCAAACTCAGCTCTCTACCTTCCATGCTTCGTGGAATTTGGAGGTAAATAAACCGACCAATAACACCACTTATCCATACAATTACCAAACTCCACCAGCCAATAGAAACAATTCCACCAAACTTAAAAGTGGTATGAAAAAGCACCATTACAGTTCCCCAAGTACAAAGAAAAATATGGAATTCGAGCCAATATTTTAATATGCCAATTTCCATAAATAATTTGATACGTTTGCGTGCCATATAAATAAATTGACCTATCAAAATTAACACTGTACCAATAATTCCTAGCCAATGACCAATTGAACCATTCGGATTCAATAAATTGTAAAGTACCTGATTATCATAGCGATGCTCGAGTGGAAGTTGATAATAACTGTAGCCATAACCGAATAACACAGTGAAAGTTATTAAAACAATCAAGCTGTAAAATACTATTGAAGTGCGATGGATAAATCGGGTCATACTTTTCGCAAAATAAAACATTAAAAAAACCTGGTCAACTATTTAAAACTTTTTGCCTATTTTATTTTTTTTTCTTTGTAACTAACAAATGCAACCAGCGAAAAAATACCTCCAGCAATAATATAAACAAGTACCGGAATTGGAGGAGGTGTACCTTGTCCGTAAGAATGCATACCTGAAAGATAATAGTTTACACCAAAAAAAGTCATTATTACAGTGCTAAATCCAAGCAAAGACACAGTGTTAAATAATAAAAGATTATTTGTTTTTGGTATTTTACGTAAGTGTAAAATGGCTGAATAAACCAAAACACTAACCAATGCCCAGGTTTCTTTTGAATCCCAACCCCAGTAACGTCCCCACGATTCATTCGCCCACACACCTCCAAGAAATGTTCCGACGGTTAACATAAAAAGTCCAATTGTGAGTGAGAGTTCAATTATATAACTAAATTCGAGTATATTTTCTGATAGTTTGACTGTATTTTTTGTTGTTCGAACTGCCATTAGGCAAAGATTAAAAAGCGCTAACATTGCCGCCATAGCAAAAAAACCATAGCTTGATGTAATTACAGCAACATGTACTACCAACCAATACGATTTTAGTACTGGAACGAGGTTGGTAATTTCCGGATTCATCCAGCTCATTCCGGCTACTGAAAGAGCAATAGCTGCCAGTAAAGAAGTTATAGCCAATGTTATGGGTGATCGACCTGCAAAAACTATTCCTGAAAGTGCTGTTGCCCAACCTACAAAAATCATTGATTCATAGCCATTGCTCCAAGGTGCATGACTTGAAATATACCATCGAAGAGCTAAGCCAGCAGTATAAAAAATAAAAAGCAAACTCAAAGGATAAATGCTTTTTTCAAGCCATTTGTCAATTTTCGAATTGAATTTTAGTATATTATACAAATGCAAACTAATCAGAATTAAGCCAATTAAGCCATATAAGATAGCTAAAGTTAAGAAAATACTCAGATTATTATACAGAACTTCCATCTTAATCCGATTAATGCTTGGCGCATTATTTCCCGAATTTAATTTCTGAAAGTTTTTTATACAAAGCAGAGCACTGTTGGCATTGCTCCAATTACCGGTTTCAAAACCTTCCTGTATTGCCGAAAAATAAGCATTTATAAGCTTTTCCGGCTCATTTGTACTTGTTGAAGTGAATGCAGACATCATATTCACAGCAGCTGAGTTATTTGCAGTAGCTTCAACCATACTTTTTGAAGCATTATCTAAGTTCATACCATTCATGCTGTCTTCCATCTTACCGGCTTTAGCACTATTACCCGTTACCGGACATTTCTCAGCTTTGGCTGCCGAGTTAGATTCAGGCATTCCATTATTCTCTATTGGTTTAGTGGTTTTGCCCGTTTTTCCAGTCATTGGACAGGCTGCTTGAACTCCATCCATGCCGCCTGAGTCTGAATGAGTTGACTCCTGAACACTTGCTGCCGAAATCCATTTGTCATTATTATGACCAGCTACCGGAAAAATTTTGAGCATTGTAGCGCTAAAAATACTGTTTAAAATATTCAGACGCTCATCTACATTAATAAGTTCCTTTTCGTATTGATTACGCATGGAAGGATCTTTCTGATAAGCATTATTTACTTTTTCGGCAAGTTTGTAAGTGCCCCCCTGATTTACATCTACCAACTGATTAAAAGAAACATAATCTTTCGCGGCACCTAATTCTTTAGCCAAACCATCGTGAGCTACTTTAATTACTGCTTCATTTTGCCAGTGAGTAGGATTCACAGTCATACTTATAAATACTTCTACTGCCGATAAGCCATTGTAGCTTGTCTTTTTTGTAATTTTCCGTATTACATCCGATGCAAAAGTACTGAATGGTTCAATGCGTCCTTGCACTTCGTCCTGAATTAAAAGGCTGTTTAAAGCATTAAAATGTTCATTTTTGCTTATATTTCTATCGTTAGCATAGCTAGAAATAGAACAAATCATCAAAATAATTAACAATACTTTGTTGGCGTTTTTTCTGGCAGCTTGTATATTTTTGCTGAGTCGGATTACAGTGTAAAAACGACTATTTTTATTAAACAATGTAAGAAGCATACCAATTAACATTAAAAAGTATCCGATATAAGTCACGAACGTTCCCCAGTAATCATGGTTGACAGATAATATTGTGCCTTTTTCATCGGTATCGTATGAAGATTGGAAAAAACGATACGCTCTGTAGTTCAGGATATTATTCATGTAAATTCGAAAAGGACGTTCGGTTTTAGCCTCTTTATCAATTACCAAAATTTCGCTTGCATACGAAGATGGACTGTTTGAGCCTGGATAACGGTCGAGCTGGAATTTTCGCAAAGTGATACTGAAAGGAAGTTTTTGTGCTAAATTGCCATAACTTATACTAATTTTCACATCATTTAAAATACAAGTTCCCGGTTCTGATTCATTATTTTCCGAATTCAATACATTTAGCTGTTTTGATGCATTATCGTTACTCACATTGAATACAATGCCGGTTCTGGCTTTCATCATTACAGCCGCTTTGTTTGATTCAGGGTTGTATTGTGTCAAACTTTTTTTGGCATGTTGCAGGTATTTTTTTAAAACAAAAATAACTTTATTGGTTTTGTATATTGTTTTTTCCTGAAGTGGAATTAAAGTACCCGACTGAATGGAAGTTTCTGCATTTTCCATCATACTCATACGAGCTAATGCTGTGTTGCTTTTCATAAAGATTTTGTCGCCATCCAAACTGAAATTAATATCAGTTAATGTTGAATTGCTCCCAAACGAAAATCGCTCACCGCCGTATTCAACACTTTCGCCTGCCGAAAGAATAATTTCTTCGCCTTGGTTATTTTGGTTCATTACAAACAAATCAAACACCGGTTCACCTTTGGGATCTTCTTCAATGGTTTCAATTGCGTTGGGTATTAATAATTTACTCTGTACACGTATAATTTTATTGTCAATTTTGATTGTTTCCGAAAAATCGCTTGTTTCAGTTTCAGAGAAACTAAATTCGGTCGTTTTTTCAACTTTTTGCCCATTCAGTTCGGCAACAATTCGAACAGAACTTTTTTCCGACGAAATTTCGTTGCTTGTTTCACCTTCACGCAAATGCATTATGCCTTCAGAGCCAAAATATCGGGTAATTCCAGCTCCAATCAGAATGATGATAAATGACAAATGAAATAGCAAAATGCTCAATTTACTTTTATTAGTCATTTTGAAGCGAATCACACTTCCAATTAAATTTACAATCAGCATTACCATTAACAATTCGAACCATTTTGCGTTATACACAAGTTCACGGGCATAAGCTGTGCCTGATGCATTTTCGGCAAATGTGGCATAGCCAATGCTGACACCAAAAACAATTAAAAGTACAATGGTTGTAACCATCGAAAATAAAATATCGTTAAGTTTTTTCATCGGATTTTGAATAGGATTTTGAACAAAATATAGTTTGATAATACTTTATAACTCACAAGCGACAAAGATATTTCAAATTTCAGAATTAATTTCACTTATTTACACTTATTTTAAATTTGAACTTATTATAATTTAAGAATAGATGTCCATAAAATAATTCAATATTTTAAGGTCGAATTACTTTTAAAACGATACTATCGGCCGTATTGGATAAATTCAACTTCAACAAATAAGTGCCAGCCTTTAACGAATTAGTTGATAAGGTTCTGCTGTTTTTCGATTTGCAAATTTCGGCACCTAATACATTGTAAAGTGTTAGTTTTAAGCTATTTTCACTTACAGTAAAACTTTGCGATTGTTCATTCCAAAATGCAGATACAGGAGTTGACTTAGTGGTTGGTATATCAGTACTTGTATTAAAAGCATTTATGGCCACAGTTGGTTTTCCATCACTTCCCCATGCACTCAATGAATACCCACTCCAACTTTTTGCACCTTCGGGCTCCCAATAAAATACGCCTAAACCTAAATTAGCTGCTACAGCTTTAACTTTATTTTGCACAGCAACCAACATATCGTAAGTGTTTTGAGCTTGCGTATCAATACCACCAACTTCCACCACCATCACTTCTTTACCGTAACGTGAAACCATATCGTTCAAATTAGCAGATCGGAAGAGCACACGTCTGAACTCCAGTCACCTGAAGCTATCT
>CAZEEB010000042.1:0-12633 GCA_964511245.1 uncultured Paludibacter sp. | reverse complement strand
ATAATTATTCTATTTGTCCAAATCAATTTAAAATTACTTGAGATTAAACTTGATTTTGAAAGTTTAACTTTGTTTTGAAAGTGAGTAAAAAACATTTTGATTATTATTTTTACTATCTTTACAGTTATAATTCACTCCATTGAGTTTTTATTCATTTCAAACAAATTGAACTTATTAAAAATGAAACTTACAAATCTTAATTTTTTACTATTAGGTATTTTAATAATACTTGGTTCTTGTACTAAACCGAATAAAAAGACTGAAAAACAGCAAATATTACAAAATAGCAATGCTAATAATCCTCAAAATAATTCGAATCAAATAATTGCTAAAAAACAAGTTCCGGTGCTTTGTTATCATCGCATATCCGACGGTCCAAAAAGTGAATATAAAGTGAGTGAAAAAACGTTTCAATCGCATATTAAAATTCTTTTCGACAGTGGATATCATAGTATTAGCCCTACACAATTATATGATTATCTGGTATTTAATAAAACCTTACCTGAAAAGCCAATTTTAATAACTTTTGATGATTCAAGAATAGAACATGCCACAATTGCTGCAACAATACTCGAAAAATTTGGATTTCGAGGCGTATTTTTCATTATGACAATAACATATAATAAGAAAAATTATATGACAAAGGAACAGATTACCCTTCTTTCAAAATCTGGCCATACAATTGGGCTTCACAGTTGGGATCATACAATGGTAGTGAAATATAAAAATGAAATGGATTGGAAAAAACAAGTTTTAGAACCTGCATTAAAACTTGAAAAAATTACAGGAAAGCCAGTTGAGTTTTGGGCTTATCCAAATGGAGTTTATAATCATTCTTCAGCAACAGAGCTAAGTAAAAAATTTAAATTGTCATTTTCACTTGCCAGTAAACGTGATTCATTGCTTCCGCTTCAATGTATTCGTCGAATAATAGTTCCCGAATGTAGCCCTAATTCATTATTAAAATTAATCCATAAAAGTTTTTAAACGCTATAACATATTAAATATAAAAAACTATGAATAAACACTTTATCCTATTTGCTACTTCAATTATATTGCTGATCGGCTGTGATAATAAAAAAAGTAATTCAAATAATAAATCAATTAATCCCGAATCAATACCTAAAAAGATATATGTTGATACCTTAACATACAAGTCAAAACTCGAATTATTGGCTAATGGCGATACAAGTGGTTTATGGCCAATTGAGTCAAAAGTATATCCACTTCATGCTGCAATTTTACCCTATAAACGTATTGTGGCATATTATGGCAATCTTTATTCAAAAAAAATGGGTGTTTTGGGCGAATATCCTCCAAAAGAACTTTGGAAACGACTCAATATTGAGCTTGAAGCCTGGAAAAAAGCTGACCCAACTACTCCCGTTTTACCGGCAATCCATTACATTGCCGTGGTGGCTCAGGGCAATCCCGGAAAAGATGGAAAGTACAGAATGAGAATGCCTCAACGGCAAATAGATTCCGCACTTACAATTGCAAAAATGGGTAATGCTATTGTATTTTTAGATATTCAGGTTGCACATAGCACGGTAAAAGACGAAGTTCCTTTATTAGAAAAATATTTGAAAATGCCACAAGTTCATCTAGGTATAGATCCTGAGTTTTCGCTTAAAGATGGGAGTTTACCCGGGCGAAAAATTGGCACAATGGACCAAAATGATGTGAATTTTTGTTCGGATTATTTATCAAAACTAGTGACAAAGTATAATTTAAGTCCTAAAATACTTGTTGTTCACCGTTTTACGCAAGGAATGCTTCGAAATCATAGTCAAATTAAATTACATCCCGAAGTGCAAATAGTGATGAATATGGATGGATGGGGAGAGCCTGTATTGAAACATAGCACCTATATCCGATATATTTATAGAGAACCTGTACAGTTTACGGGTTTTAAATTATTTTATAAAAACGATTTAAAGAAAGCTCCTCATAAAATGCTAACCCCATTGGATTTGATGAAACTAAAACCACAACCAATATATATTCAATATCAATAATTTACAGCTAAAAAACTAATATTCTGAACACTTTAATAGATGAATGAAGAAATTATTATTGAACAAACTATAGATTTTGTAAAAATAAAATTATCGAAATCAGAAGGTGGGCATGATTGGTGGCATATTTATAGGGTTTGGCAATTATCGAAACATATTGCAATGTCCGAAAATTGTTCATTGTTCGTGGTTGAACTTGGGGCATTACTACATGACATTGCTGACTCAAAGTTTAATAATGGAGATGAAGAAATTGGGCCAATGATTGCAAGTAATTTTTTAAAGTCTTTAGGCGTAGATATTGCTATAATTCAACATATTAAAGATATAATTGCTAATATTTCATTTAAGGGTGGAAATGAAATACAACAATTTAAATCCATAGAATTAGATATTATACAGGATGCTGACAGACTTGATGCCATGGGTGCAATTGGCATTGCCCGCACGTTTAATTATGGTGGATTTATGAATAGGGAATTGTACAACCCAAACATTAAACCAAATTTGGCGATGACTAAGGAATCTTATAAAAAAAGTACTGCTCCTACCCTAAATCATTTTTATGAAAAATTACTTTTGCTGAAAGACAAAATGAATACAAATACAGCAAAAAGAATAGCTGAAAAACGACATTTATTTATGGAGAATTACTTAATTGAATTTCTTGATGAGTGGAACGGAATATTTTAATATCTAATCCTTCTTTTCGGTATTTGGAATTATATAATTTATTAATTGACTGATTATGAGAATGTATATGATAACATTGGTAGGGCTTTTACTGCTGATTGCCATTCCGGATACATTTTTTTATTTGAAGCATAAACGAAGAGATTCAAATACATTTTATATAATTGTTCATTTGATTCCAGCACTTATTTTCACCTCCCTTTTTCTTTATATTAAATTTGAACTTGAGAATTTGCATAATTTCCGAATTGTAGTGGCAATTATGTGGCTATTTTTCTTCTTTCTACTTATTTATATCTCAAAACTTATTCATGCTGTATTTTTTGCTTTGGAATATTTTTACAAAAAAATTAGCGGAAAGTCAAGTATCTATTTTTTTATTGCTCGTATTGGGTTTACGGTCTATTTTGTTGCAATAATGCTAATTAGTGCCTATATTACTCCACGAAATTTTGATGTTACTCAAATTCAAATTCCAATTTCCAATTTGCCAATATCATTTGATGGCTTCAAAATTGTTCAAATTTCCGATTTACATTTAGGCAGTTGGAACCGAAAGTTTAGTAAATTATATCCTGTCATCAAATTAGTTAATGAACAACATGCTGATATTATTGTATTAACCGGTGATTTAGTTAATAACTTTGCGGAAGAAACTATCGGTTGGCGACCATATTTTTCGAAACTAAAAGCTAAAAGCGGCAAATTTGCTATTTTAGGGAATCACGATTATGGCGATTACACAAACTGGTCAATCGATTCTTTACGAACAAACAATAGAAAACATATTCAAAATTCGTTTCGTAATTTTGGTTTTAAGTTACTCAAAAATGAATCTGTTTATATAAAACATAATTCAGATAGTATATTACTTATTGGAATTGAAAACTGGAATAAAGATAAAAAATCAAATTACAGTAACTTAAATCTTTCATTACGAAACACTAAAAAAAATTGTACAAAAATACTTCTTTCACATGATCCATCTATTTGGGATTCACTACTAATAGGTCATTCCGACATTGATTTAACCCTTTCAGGACATACTCATGCCGGACAACTTGGAATACGAATTGGAAAGCAATTATTTTCTCCTGCAGCCTTTGTTTTCAAATATTGGTCTGGCCTTTATACTGTAAAAAATCAATTCCTTTATGTTAATAGAGGGATTGGGTATATAGGCCTGCCAATGTATATTGGTGTAAGACCCGAAATAACGGTGATAGAGCTAAAGAGAAAACAGAATTAATTTATTTCTTAAAAAAGTACCGAGCTAATCTAACTGATAACAAGGTGATAATGAAATAATAAACTAAAACCATAAAAATCCAATGCAGGTAAAAAGTAATAAGATTATCGGGAGCAAAATTGCCATCTTTGAAATTTCCATTTATAGGAAAATAAAGATATAATATATCTACTAAATACTGTCCAAAATAGCTAATATATTTTAAACCAAAATTACTAAAGTTTGATATGAATTTTATTCCATGTGTAAAATTCAAATTCAACAAAAATACCAAGTGAAAGATTATAAATTGAAAAATTGAAAAGGCGTAATAAGATAAATTCTTATTTTTCAGACTATTATATGATATTACTAAACAAATTCCAAAAAATAAAGATTGAACTAAA
Organism: uncultured Paludibacter sp.; assembly: GCA_964511245.1. Classification (GTDB taxonomy): domain Bacteria; phylum Bacteroidota; class Bacteroidia; order Bacteroidales; family Paludibacteraceae; genus Paludibacter. The sequence continues at coordinate 8,287 of CAZEEB010000042.1, read as the reverse complement.
ATAGGTGAAGCAAATTCATTCCATACATTTTCGGGATAAGTGTAGCCTGCTTCGTTTAACAATTTTGTAAGCCATAATCCCAACAGATTAGCTGCAAAATTGATGAATGTCCAAGCCAAAGTTATTTCTACTAATTTAGTTACTTCAAAACTATAATTTTTGATTTTCATAATTAATTATTTTTTATATTTCTAAAATACAATAATGCTTCGCCAACCACAAAATTACTACCACCTATAAAAATAAAATCTGTGTAGTCTGAGTCATATATTGCAGCTTCAATTGCCTCATTTACTGATAAATACTTACATCCTGTTAGACTATTTCTTTCAGCTTCATTTTGAAGTTGTTCGGCGGGTAAGGCCCGTTCAATATTAGCCTGTGTAAAATAATAATATGCATTTTTGGGAAGTAAATTTAGAATTGCCCTTACATCTTTATCATTCACTAAGCCGATTATAATCCTTAGTTTAGTATATTTTTGTATCAATAATTGTTCCATTACGAATTTAATGCCTGCAACATTATGACCGGTATCTGCAACTATCACAGGATTTTTATTTAGTTTTTGCCATCTACCCTCAAATCCGGTTAATTCACATACATTTTCTAATCCATACCTGATATGGTCTTTTTGTATTTTAATTTTTTGATTAGTTAAGCATTTAATTACAGTAAGAACTGTGGCTATATTTTTTAATTGATAATAACCGATTAATCCTACAGTAAATGTTTCATTTTCAGATGTTTCAACTATCATTTTTTGGTCCATTATTTCTTTTATTGAAATAATAATTTTTGAGTCTGCAAAATAAATAGAAGATTTATTTTGCTTTGCGCATAATTGAAAAACATTTTTAGTTTCATCCAATGTTTCACCAATCACTACTGCTGTATTTGTTTTTATAATTCCAGCCTTTTCAAATGCTATTTTTTCTAAAGTATCGCCCAAAAAACCAATGTGATCGAAACTTATATTGGTTATTACTGATAGTATCGGATTTAATATGTTGGTACTATCTAAGCGACCACCTAAACCTACTTCAATAACTGCAAAATCTACCTCAGAGTCAGCAAAATAATTAAAACACATTGCCATAGTTGCTTCAAAAAATGAAGGTTTTATTGTGTCGAAATTAATTTTATTTTGTTCAATGAAATTAACAACATAATGTTTATCAATCATCTCGGCGTTTATTCGAATTCGTTCTCTAAAATCTACTAAATGTGGCGAGGTGTATAATCCTACTTTGTAGCCAGCGCTTTGAAGTATAGATGCAACCATGTGTGAGACAGAACCTTTGCCATTTGTACCACCAACATGGATTGTTTTAAACTTGTTTTGCGGATTATTTAATAAATTGAGAAGTCGAATGGTATTTTCCAATCCAGGTTTATATGCTGCACTACCTATGTTATGAAATACCGGTAAACAATTGTATAAATATTGAATGCTCAAATCGTATTTAGTATCTATCATAAGAAATAATTTCTTCTTTCAATTTTCTTTTTTTCTCACGATGTGGTTGAGTTGAATATCCAATTAAAATAACTAACATGATGCGTTTATTTTTGGGAATATCCAAAACCTTTCTAACTTTAGTTTCATTACACCAACCGATTATACAAGAACCAAGACCTTCATCGGAAGCTGCAAGCGTAATATGCGAAGCTAAAATACCCAAATCTAAGTGCGGATAATGCTTATTTGTAGCCCAACCACCAATATTGGAAGTGAAATTTGCATTTTCTTCAATTATAACGAATTGAACAGGTGCTTGTTTTGTAAAATGATTCATTGCCAATATTTTATTAGCTGTAGCATCTGCAATTTGCATTCGTTTATCTGGGTTATTTACCACAATAATTTTCCATGGCTGTGCATTACAAGCTGATGGTGCAAAACGCGCTGCCTCTAAAATCCTATCAATTTTAGCTGGCTCTACTGCTTTATCTGAGTATGCTCTATCACTCTGACGATTATTTGATAATTCTAAAAATGATTTCATTTTTTCAAACTTTAAATTATAAACCACAAAATAGCTCTTGCATTCGCTTTTTTATAATATTTTAAAAAATAGTATCTTTGTACTTATAAATTTTTATTTCCAAGGACAAAGATAATATGAATCTGCAACAAAAGGTACAAAATTATATTCAAAAACACCAATTATTTATTGAAAAGCAACCAATTTTAGTTGGTGTTAGTGGTGGAACTGACTCTGTAGGGTTATTGCATATTTTAATTTCATTAGGATATGAATGTATTGTAGCACATTGCAATTTTAACCTGAGAACAAGCGAATCAAATCGTGACGAGGATTTCGTTCGCAACTTAGCAGATTCTTATAACTTACCATTTTATTCTGTTCATTTTGAGACTAATAACTATGCAAAATCAAATAAATTATCCATTGAAATGGCTGCACGTAACTTACGTTATAATTGGTTTAAAGAAATGCACATTAAAACCAATTCACAAGCAATTGCTGTGGCACATCATGCCGATGACAATATCGAAACTTTGTTAATAAATTTAGTTAGAGGTACCGGACTCCGTGGACTTACAGGGATGAAACCCATAAATGATAAAATCGTTCGCCCAATGCTTTGTTGCACACGATTAGAAATTCAAAACTACCTCGTTGAACATGGATTGAAATTTGTTGAAGACTCTTCAAATCAATCTAACGATTACTTAAGAAATCAGTTTAGAAACAAATTATTGCCACTATTAACTGAAATAAACCCAACATACCGCGAAAATTTATATAAAACAATTTCAAATTTGAATGGTAATTTTGCAATTTATCAGCATGCGATTGAGTTAATCAGAAATTACATTATTGATAATTCAGCTAATGAAATAAAATTAAATATTGAAAGGTTGTTGGAACAAGTAGATGTACCAACTGTATTATTTGAGTTACTCTCACCATATGGTTTTAATAATATCCAAACAGAGCAAATCGAAAAGGCTTTAAAAAGTGAATCAGGTAAAGTATTTTACTCAGACTCATACTGTGTGCTAAAAAACAGAAACTACCTGATTATCAAACCGAAAGATATTGATAAAAATAATTATTATAGTATTTCTCAGAATGATGAAACTATTTTTAATCCTATACATTTGACTATCAAGAAAATAAAGCTAACAGCCACTTTTAAACCATCAAAATTACCAACATGTATACATATTGATTCAAGATTCGTTAAATTTCCTGTCGTGCTTAGACATTGGAAAGAGGGTGATTATTTATATCCTTTTGGTATGAATCAAAAAATGAAGTTAAGTGATTTTTTTATAAATCAAAAATTAAGTGTCTTTCAAAAAAAAGACTGCTGGCTGCTAATAATAGATGAAAAAATTGCCTGGATAGTTGGACAAAGACTAGATAACAGGTTTAAAGTAACAGAAAAAACAAAAGAAGTTATTGAATTTAGAATAATTCAGGATTAATTGATATTATAATAATTCTATTCTTTTCTAAACAATTGACTTCAATTTCTTGTTTAAAACTTAAATTTTAAAAATATAATAGTGTCCGAAAAAAGAATTCTTCAAAAAAAAGTAGTAAAATCATTGCGTGAAATTGCCTACGGAGTTTATGTATTATCATTTCAACGCGATTTTAATTTCGTACCCGGTCAAGTTATTGCAGTAGATATAAAACCTGATACTAAACCACGACTTTATAGTATAGCCAGTGGAGCTAACGAAGATGATATTGAAATATTATTTGATGAGAAAAAAAATGGGCAATTAACACCCTTTCTTTCAAAAATGAAAAAGGGTGATTCAATTTATGTATCTGAACCATTTGGAACCTATAAATCCGATTCCGGTAAAGGATTTTGGATAGCTTCAGGAACTGGTATTGCACCATTTATTTCCATGCTTCGTTCGGGAATGGGTAAAGATAAAACTATTATTCATGGCTCACGATTTGATGAAAATTTCTATTTTTCTGAAATAATAGAAAATTATCTTGGTAGCCGATACATTCGTTGCTGTTCACAACAAAATGATAGTAAGCATTTTAAAGGAAGACTGACACAATGGATTAGTAACAACAAAATGACATTAGATATAAAATACTACCTCTGTGGAAGTGCAGAGATGGTTGTAGAAGTTCGGGATTTATTAATTTCTAAAGGCGTTCCATTTAATAATGTCATTTCTGAGACTTATTTTTAACTTATGAAACCCAACTTATTTGGCAAAACACCCAATGAGCTAATTAATATAGTATTAAGCCTTGGTTTACCTGCTTTTACTGCAACTCAAATTGCAGATTGGATGTACAAAAAACATGTAAGCACGTTTTCTGACATGAAAAATATATCCAAAAAAGTTCGTGAAAAATTAGAGGATAATTTTATTCTTCAACTTAAAGCACCTATAAGCTTTCAAACTTCGGTGGATGGAACTAAAAAATATTTATTTTCCACTCAAACTGATAAATTTATAGAATCTGCATATATACCTGATAAAGAGCGTGCTACACTTTGTATTTCAACACAGGTAGGTTGTAAAATGGGCTGTTTATTTTGTATGACCGGCAAGCAAGGCTTTCAGGCAAATCTTAGTACTGCTGAAATTCTAAATCAAATACAATCAATACCAGAATTTAACAAAATCACAAATATTGTTTATATGGGAATGGGCGAACCCCTTGATAATGTGGATGCTGTACTTGAAAGTATTGAAATAATGACCTCAAATAAAGGATATGGATGGAGTCCAAAACGCATAACAGTTTCTACAATTGGTATTATTCCGGCAATGATTCGTTTTTTACAAGAATCTCAAGCACATTTAGCAGTAAGTTTACATTCACCCTTTGACCAGGAAAGAAAAGAAATTATGCCAATTCAAAATGTTTATCCTATCACTGAAGTGATTAATGAAATTAAAAATTGGGATTTAGGGCGGCAGCGTCGTGTTTCATTCGAATATATTCTATTTAAAGGTTTTAACGATTCTGTTAGACATGCTAATGAATTAATTAAACTTTTGCGGGGTATTGATTGTAGGATAAACTTAATTCGGTTTCATCCAATCCCTAATACTCCACTTATTGGTACCCACGAGTTAGAAATTATTTCATTTCAAAATCTATTAAAATCAAAAGGACTTACAGTTACTATTCGGGCTTCGCGGGGGCAGGATATATTTGCAGCTTGCGGAATGCTTTCAACTAAAGAATTGATAAAAAAGCAATTAGATACTGATTTTTGAAAATTAGTTGAGGTTAATTTAAATTAATGAATTATTTTAAATACCAACTCTTTTAATAACTCTCCCTCATCGGTGCTTGGGTTGTCTATACCTTTATAACGGGCATCCATTTCACGAATCCATGAAATAATGTTCATCGTTTTCCATGCTCCGAAACTTTGAGCTGCTTTTTGGTAATCTTTTACAAAATATGGATTAATACGTAGCTCTGAAGCTACTGTGGACTGAGTTTTATCAGATAAATAATGATAAATCATCAAATCACTAAAAAATTTAAACAGTTGAGAAAGCGTTAAAACCATTGGGTTTGCTTTTTTATTTTCAGCAAAATATCGAATAATTCGATTTGCTTTCAATATATCTTTATTAACAAGAGCTGTTTGTAATTCAAAAACATTAAAATCCTTACTTATTCCAATATTTTTTTCAATCAATTCCGTACTAATACTTTTTAAAGAAAGGGGTTTAGTTAGTATTAATTTATCTAATTCATTTACCAATTTGCTTAAATCAGTTCCCAAATAGTCAGATAGCATAACCACGGCCAGATCATCAATAGCCACATTTTTTGATTTACAGTATTTTATAATCCACGATCCTACTTCATAATCCCGAAGCTTCAACGATTCGTATATTACTGCATACTTATTTAGCTCCTGAAACCACTTTTTACGTTTATCCGGTGTGCCGTATTTATAACAAAAAACTAAAATTGTCGATTTTAATGGATTAGCAAGATAATGAGTTAAATTATCCCACTCTTTTATTAATTGTGCTTCTTTTAAAATTAAAACCTGATGAGATCCAATCATTGGATAACGTTTGGCTGCGTTAATTACCATATTAATATCCACATCTTTAGCATACAAAACAGTTAAATCAAACTCTTTCTCCGTTTCATTTAACACATTTTTTTGCAAATAATCCGATATAACATCGATATAGTATGGCTCTTCACCCATTAAAAAATAAATTGGCTGAAACTTTTTTTGACTTAAATCAGTTAATATTTGATTATGGGTATATGAATCTTGTTTGGCCATAATTTTTATTTTTCTAATTGGAATTAAATATTTTATTCAAATCGTAAATGCTTAATTGTTTTACTATTATGAATCAATGATGTCAGTGATTTTACACCGATTTTTATATGTTCCTCAACAAAGTTTGCTGTAACTTTTTTATCACTTTCTGATGTTTTTATACCATCTTCTTGCAGCGGCATATCCGAAACAAGTAATAAGGCACCAATGGGAATTGCATTATAAAATCCAACTGAGAAAAGCGTTGCTGTCTCCATATCTACGGCCAGTGCGTGAGTTGCTCTTAAATATTCTTTAAAATCTTCGTCATGTTCCCATACTCGACGATTGGTAGTATAAACAGTACCTGTCCAGTAGTCTTTTCCAAAATCACGAATATTAGATGAAACTGCTCGTTGAAGACTAAATGCAGGCAATGCCGGAATCTCAGGTGGAAAATAATCGTTAGAAGTTCCTTCACCACGAATAGCTGCACTGGGAAGTATATAATCACCCATTTTATTTTTGTCCTTTAATCCACCACATTTACCCAAAAATAAGACAGCTTTTGGGTGGATAGCCGATAAAATATCCATAATAATAGCCGCATTCGGACTTCCCATACCAAAATTAATAATAGTAATACCGTTTGCCGATGCATTTGGCATATTACCATCGCGTCCGATAACAGGTACATCATACCATTCGGCAAAAAGCTCAACATAGTTATTAAAATTTGTAAGTAAAATATATTCTGTAAACTCCTCTAATGCCCTTTTTGTGTATCGTGGAAGCCAATTTTCTACAATTTCTCTTTTTGTTTTCATTTGTGTAATTATTAAACATAGTTTTTGTAATTTCGCATTCAGTTTTTGAACCGAAATATCTTTTTTTGAATTAAGTGGAAACAAAAATACTAAAAAATGTGGCAATTAAATCTACCTAAGTATATTTTTAGAATAAAAAAGCAAAATGAAAAGTATCAAATTTTTGATTCTATTCGGAATCGCTACGTATCATTAACTCCCGAAGAATGGGTTAGGCAACATTTTATTCAATTTTTGATTCAACAAAAAGGCTATCCAAAAGCCTTAATTGGATTAGAAGTACAATTAAATCTAAATGGTATGAAAAAACGATGTGATGCAATTTTATTTAATTCAGAAAAAAAACCAATTATGATAATTGAATTTAAAGCGCCTAATGTACCTATAAATCAACAAACTTTTGATCAAGTGGCAGTTTATAATTCTAAATTAAATGTTAATCTGCTGATAATTAGCAATGGAATGGAGCATTTTTGTTGTAAAGTGAACACCGAAACATCACAATACGAATTTTATAAAGATATACCTGATTATAATTCTTTTTTGTAATTAATTTGTAATATCAATTTAAATACTTGATATTCATTATATTATAATATATTTAACTGATTTTATATTATTTTACTATCAATTTTAATGTTAAATTATTGACCTATATTGATAATTTAACTATAAATATGATGTAAATATGTTTTAAAACATGTATTTTTGCAGTGTCAATTAGAAATAGTTGATGAATTGAATCTAATACAAAGAAATCCCCCTAAAAACTGTAAGGGAAGTCTTTGTATTTTTTTATTGTATAAATTTAAAATTTTTAAGTTATGAAAAAGATTTTGTTTTCAGTTATGGTGTTGGTGTCATTTTCAACAAGTTCATTTGCATTAAATCAAAACGAAGATTATAAAGCGTTACATAAATTATCAAATAAAGATGCTTTTATAAGCCTTGTGGGTTATATTAATGCCGATGATGATCAGGTTTCTTATTTAAATGAAGTATTTAAAACTACAGAAAATGTATTAAAAACTGCAGAGAAAAACAATAATGAAAAACTTGCAGAAAACGTGATTAATTACAATTTGTATAACGCAAAATGTATTCTTTCAGAAGAACAATACAAGAAGTATTTAGTATTTCTGAATTATTATTTAAAAAATGATAATTTGTTGACAATCAACAAATAATAGAAAATT
>CAZEEB010000041.1:0-13352 GCA_964511245.1 uncultured Paludibacter sp. | reverse complement strand
TGTAGTAAACCGGAAATGGTTCGCCCCAGTAGCGCTGACGACTGAAAATGGCATCGCGCAACCGAAAATTCACTTTCACACGCCCTAAATTGTTTTCAGCAATATATTCTTTCGCCTTCGCAATAGCATTTTTAACTGTTAAACCATTCAAAAAGCCAGAATTTATCATAATTCCTTCTTTAGCGTCAAAACTTTCATTGCTCACATCGCAACCGTCAATCAAAGGAATAATTGCCAAATTAAAATGTTTTGCAAAAGCGTAATCACGACTATCGTGCGCCGGTACAGCCATAATAGCTCCTGTTCCATAACCGGCCAATACATAGTCCGAAATCCAAATTGGAATTTCTGTTCCACTTACCGGATTTATGGCATAAGAACCGGAGAAAACACCACTTACACGACGGTCGGCAATGCGCTCACGCTCAGTGCGTTTTTTGGTAGCTGTCAGGTAATTTTCTACATCTGCAGCCTGTTCAGGGCTAGTGCAAACTTTCACCAATTCACTTTCAGGTGCCAAAACCATAAAGGTAACACCGAAAATGGTATCGGCACGGGTAGTAAACACTTCTAAAACTTCGCCCGACGAAAGTGTAAATCTCAACTCGGCACCTTCGCTTCGGCCTATCCAATTTTTTTGAGTTTCTTTTAAAGAATCAGTCCAATCTACAGAATTTAATCCATCTAAAAGTCGTTGAGCATAAGCAGAAACCCGAAGACTCCACTGACGCATAACCTTTTGTTCAACCGGATGGCCACCACGTACAGAAAGCCCTTCGCTTACTTCATCGTTAGCCAATACCGTACCAAGTGCCGGGCACCAATTTACTTTTAAATCAGCTAAATAGGCAATTCGATAATTAAGAAGTATTTCTTGTTGTTCCTTTTCTGATTTAGAGTTCCAACTGGCAGCAGTAAATGATAACTCTTCTGTGCAAAATGCTTGAATCTCTTTTGTACCATTAGTTTCAAAAGCTTTTATTAATAAATTTATTGGCTGAGCTTTTTGAAGTTTGGTATCAAAATAATAATTAAACATTTGAATAAAAGCCCATTGTGTCCAATGATAATAATTTGGCTCACAGGTGCGTATTTCTCTATCCCAATCGTAACAAAAACCAATTTTTTCAAGTTGTTCCCGATATCGTGTAATGTTTATTTTGGTTGTGATAGCAGGGTGTTGTCCGGTTTGAATAGCATATTGCTCAGCCGGAAGCCCAAATGCGTCGTATCCCATTGGATGTAATACATTAAACCCTTTTAAACGCTTATACCTGCTAAAGATATCGGAAGCAATGTAGCCTAGCGGATGACCAACATGCAATCCTGCTCCTGAAGGATAAGGAAACATATCTAACACATAATATTTGGGTTTATTTGGATTAATTTCGGTTTTATATGTATTGTTTTTTTTCCAATAATTTTGCCATTTTTGTTCTATTTGGATGAAATTGTACTCCATAATGTGCTGAAAATAAGTATTTAAATTTTTATTAATTGTTGTCTACTTGTTTGAAATTTAGACTCGCAAAGTTAATCAAATTAGCCGAATAATATGTTTGATAATGCCTCAAAAACGTTTTCGAATTTATTTTAATAAAGTTTGAGTATCAAAGTTTAAAAAAAAAGATTATTTTTGTGAGTTAATTAATTAAATCATACTTAAAATGTCGGAAAATTCATCTGTAATACAGTTTAAAGTTCCAGAACCAACATTAAGGCGATTACCATGGTATTTGGCTTATGCTCAATTGGTTTTGAAAGAAGGTGAATTATATTTGTCTTCTACTCAAATAGCCAAAAATATAGCAGTTGATGCTTCAATGGTTGCCAAGGATTTATCATACATTAATATTGCGGGAAGAACCAGAGTTGGATATGATGTAAATGAACTTGTAGGAATTCTTGAAGAATTTTTGGGCTTTACCAATTCACATAAAGCTTTTTTATTTGGTGTAGGTAGTTTAGGTGGTGCATTAATGCACGATAACGGATTAGAACAATTTGGATTAGAAATAGTGGCAGGTTTTGATGCCAAATATGAATTGGCTGGTACCAGCATTAATCGAATTCCGATTCATCATGTGGATAGATTCGGTGAATTGCAGCGCAAAACAGGTATAAACATAGGCATACTGACTGTTCCGGTTGATAAGGCGCAGTTAGTTTCTGAAATGATGATAGCAGGCGGAATTCAGGCTATTTGGAATTTTACGCCATTCCGAATTCGTGTGCCTGAAAATATAATTGTTCAAAATACTTCCATATATGCTCACTTAGCAGTAATGTTTAATAGATTAAATGCAATAAATGAAGTGGAAAAGTTACGAAACCTGAATTCAAAACAACAAAAATTAAAATGAAAATATTTGCCATTGGCCAAAATTATACAGAACACAATAAAGAGTTAAATAGTAAAAATCCTACTGAGCCGGTTGTATTTATGAAGCCTGATACGGCGGTTTTAAAAAATAATAAGCCATTTTTTATCCCTGATTTTTCCCAGGAATTGCATTACGAAACGGAATTAATCTTAAAATTTAATCGAATTGGCAAAAATATAGATGCAAAGTTTTCCCATCGCTATTTTACGGAAATTGGATTGGGAGTAGATTTTACTGCTCGCGATTTACAACGAAAACTCAAGGCTGAAGGAAAACCATGGGAAATATGTAAAGCGTTTGATAATTCGGCTGTGATTGGTAATTTTTTGCCTGTCAGTGAATTAGGAGATTTACAGAATATCCAATTTCGCTTAGATTTGAATGGAAAAACAGTACAGCAAGCTAATTCATCCCAAATGATTTTTCCAATAGTTGAACTTGTTTCGTATGTGAGCCGTTACTTTACTTTGAAAATTGGTGATATTCTTTTTACAGGTACTCCTGTTGGAGTTGGGTGTGTTTCTATTGGCGACCATCTTGAAGGCTATATTGCAGAAAAAAAGATGTTTGATTTTTATGTTAAGTAATTCTATTTTCAGGATAATTAGCAATAATTCAAGTAATAATACGTTACTTTCGTATTCTGTTTTTTTAATAAACATCAAAATATAAATGAAAACAAAATTGTTTTTTTTATTGATTCTGACATCGTTTATTTCGGTACTTCGGAGTCAAAATCTTCAGATATTATCTCACACAATAGCTTGGAAAGGCGTAGAAACTACTTTTGTTGACACTTTTGCAGTGAAATTAATTTCGTTTGAAGGTGCTCAATATATTGGTGATACAAAGTTGCCATATTTTTCCAAAACAATTCCTATTGACATGGCATTTGGCTACAATGTAGTTTTAAAAAATGCTGAATTTATAACTCTTACAAGCGAAGAAAACTCACTTTTATCAGTAATAAATATAGTAAATTCGGTTCCTGAAATAAATACTTCAGTTTTGCATAGTAGAGGCGAAAGTTTCCTGAATATCAGCATTCTACCCTTCGTAATGCGTGATGGAAAAGTTCTCAAACTCAAATCTTTCGATTTGCAAATTGATAAAACTAAACTTCCCCAAAAAGTTAAAACGACCGGACTTCATTCCTATGTCACAAATTCGATTTTGGCACAAGGAAAATTTGTCAAAATAAGGGTGGCTAATAGTGGTATTTACAAATTGACTTATGAAGATTTAGTTTCAATGGGCGTTGATCCATCCAATGTTCGAGTTTTTGGTTATGGTGGGGGAGTATTAGATCAGAATTTTAGTGCAGCAAAAATTGATGATTTACCTGAACTGTCAATTTATATGAACAAAGGGATCGATGGTATTTTTAATGCAGGAGATTATATTTTGTTTTACGCTCAGGGAATTAATAAATGGGCGTATGACAAATCAAAATCAATGTTTACTCATACCATTAATTCATATTCAAAGTATGGATATTATTTTATAAGCTCCGATGCAGGTTCAGGTAAGAAAATTAGTGATGAAACTATTACTATTCCTGATGGTTCAATCATAAATCCAGTAACGGAATTTACAGATTATCAAGTGTACGAAAAAGATATTATAAATTTGACAAACTCTGGAAAGGAGTTTTATGGTGAAAGCTTTAATGAAATACTTTCTTATAATTTGCCATTTTCGTTTCCTAACCCGGTAAATACCAATTCAACACTTGTTCGACTGGATGTTGCTGCCACTACTTCGGCTGCAGCTAGTTTCACATTATCGCTTAATAATTCGCAATCACAATCATTATCAGTATCTGCACGTAGCCAAGGTGATAATTATGAACAAGCTAAAGGTGCTGCCACTATTTTTACTTATACCCCAAGTGCTGATCTTTTTAACTTTAATATATTATTTACTAAACCGGTAGCAACAGCTGTTGGTTATTTAAATTATCTGGAAGTTAATGTACGTCGACAACTAAAAATGGCCGGCTCGGCTATGCAATTTCAAAATGTTGATTATCTTGGACAATCTAAATTCAGCCAATATTTGCTTAGTGATGCCAATTCTAATACTCAGATTTGGGATATTACTGACCAACAGAATATTACTTCAATTCCAACACAGCTTGTAAATTCTAAAGTCTCATTTGTTGATGCAAGTAATGACTTGAAGAATTATATTGCAATAGATCCAACAGTCCCATCGGCATTTCCAAAACCCGAAATAGTGGGAGTTGTGCCCAATCAAAATCTCCATTCCATTGCTCAAGCCGACATGGTTATTATTACTCATCCGAATTTTTCTACTCAAGCCGAAAACTTGGCACAGGCACACCGAACTAAAGATAATTTAACTGTAGCCGTAGTAACTACCGATCAAGTATATAATGAGTTTTCATCAGGTACCCCCGATGCCACTGCTTATCGTTGGGTAATGAAGATGCTTTATGATAGAGCTTTATACTCAAATAATACTATTAATTTGCCTAAATATTTATTGCTTTTTGGTAGAGGTTCATTTGACAACAGAAATTTAATTTCAAATTCGGGTGATAAGTATATTTTAACTTATCAGGCTGATAACTCGCTAGTTACAACACTTTCATATACAACTGATGATTATTTTACATTTCTGGATGATAACGAAGGTAGTCAGGTTCCTGCCAATTTAATGGATATTGGAGTTGGACGTTTTCCGGTTACTTCTGCTCAGCAAGCAACTGATATTGTAAATAAAACAATTAGCTATATAACGAATGATGGTAAAGGTAGTTGGAAAAACCAACTTTGCTTTTTGGCTGATGATGGTGATGCAGCATTACACATGAAACAATCGGATAGTATAGCAGTTTCTATTGCTCGAAATTACCCATCTTATCAGTTAAATAAAGTGTATTTAGATGCATTCACTCAAGAAAATAACGCAAGCGGACAATCTTATCCTGTTGCTAAAACTCATTTGTTAAATTTAATTCAAAACGGTATATTCCTTTTAGATTTTACAGGACATGCAGGTGCTACAGGTTTAACGAACGAAGCCATTTTATCATTAGCTGACGTTAAGGTGCTTTCAAATAAACATTTACCAATCATGGTAGGTGCAACCTGTGATTTTTTGCAATTTGATGTTCAAACCGTCTCAGGAGGTGAACAATTTGTTTTGAATCCTTATGGTGGTGGAATAGGAATTTTTTCGGCAGCAAGGCCAGTTTATGCATCTCAAAACTTTACATTAAATAAGTTGTTTTGCGATAATTTATTTAAAAAACAAAATGGAAATCAAATGCGGATTGGCGATGTTATTTCGTATGCTAAAAATAATGTTGGAACTGAAATTAATAAATTATCATATATGTTTATGGGCGACCCTGCAATACGCCCTAATTTCCCAACCAATTATAAGGTAATTACTAGTAAAGTTAATGAAAGCGTGATTTTTGGAAATGATACATTAAGAGCGTTATCAGTTGCAACTATTCAAGGTTATATAGCAGATGATAGTGGAACAAAAATTGATAATTTTAATGGAACGCTTCATGCAGTAGTTTATGATAAGGTTCAGAGAATCACAACTTTGAATAATGAAGGCGATGGAACTCTGACCTATTCAGATAGGCCGAATACCTTGTTCTCAGGGAATGCAGATGTGGTAAACGGTGCATTTAGCTTTTCATTTATGTTGCCAAAGGATATAAAATATAATTACGGTGGTGGAAGAATTAATTTTTACGCACAGGACGATGTTAATAACAAAGAAGCTCAAGGAAATTTTGAGAATTTTATAGTTGGTGGTACGAATAAAAATAAAATTGATGAAACAGATGGACCAACTGTGAACCTTTATCTGAATTCAGCTAATTTTGTTTCGGGCGATAAAGTAAATGAAACTCCTTTATTTGTAGCTAATGTAAGCGATATAGATGGTATAAATACAGTTGGTAGTGGTATTGGACATGATATTCGATTAACAATAGATCAAGACCCAAATCAATCGTATATATTAAACGATTATTTTCAGGCACTTGCCAATAGTTATACCGACGGAACTGTTAAATACAAAATGCCGGCTCTAGCAGATGGTAAGCATACTTTAAGTTTCAAAGTTTGTGATTTATTGAACAATTCTTCTATTAAATCAACAGAATTTGAAGTGGTTAAAGGATTGACACCTCAGATTTTTGCAATTTCGAATTATCCAAATCCCGTAAAAAATAAAACAAATATTATAGTTAAACACGATAGACCTGAAACAATTTTAAGAACTACGGTTGAAATTTTTGATGTTTCAGGCCGCAAGATTTGGTCTTTTAATCAGTCATCTGCCGATAACATAACTTGGGACTTGCAATCAAATGATGGAGTTCGAGTAAAATCGGGCATATATTTGTATAGAGTCAGTATTAAAACTTCGGATAGTGATGTTACTTCAAAAACAAATAAAATGTTGATTGTAGAACAATAATTTTTAAAAAACTTCGTTTAATTAACTGATTTCTTAATAATTTATAGTAATATTGCACTCTTAAAAAAATAAATTTTTGAATGAAAAATAACTTATTAGCATTTTGTATTTTACTTTCCTTATCAATAAGTACTTTTGCCCAAACTAACAATAATCCAATTGTAACCGCTGTTCCGTCACTTTCTATAGCACCCGATGCACGGGGTGGTGGTATGGGTGATGTGGGTGCTGCAACCACTCCCGATGTGAATTCGCAGTACTGGAATCCGGCAAAATACGTTTTTATGGAAAGCGAAACCGGTGTTTCACTTTCTTACACTCCTTGGCTTCGTAAATTGGTAACCGATATTGACTTAGCTTATTTATCAGGCTATTATAAATTCGATCAACGCCAAGCTGTAAGTGTATCATTACGGTATTTTTCGCTTGGAGAAATAGTGTTAATGGACGAACAGGGTGTACCACAAAATACTGCTCACCCTAATGAATTTGCTTTTGATGCAGCCTATTCTCGTAAATTATCTGATAAACTTTCTGCTTCGGTGGCGCTTCGCTTAATTTCGTCGGATTTGAATAATGGAATTAATTTGCCTAATACAGGTACAGAAATGTATCCGGGCTTTGCGGTAGCTGCTGATATCTCGACTTATTATAAAACGCCAATAGCTCTACAAGGAGTTGATGGAACATTGGGTTTGGGATTAAATATATCGAATATTGGCTCAAAAATTTCCTATGATAATTATGCAACAAGTAATTTTATTCCTACAAATATGCGTTTAGGTGCATCATTTGATTATCCGATAGATACGTATAATAAAATTTCGGTTAGTGCTGATTTGAATAAATTATTAGTACCTACATCAAAACTCAATCCTACTGCTCAAGATATTCAAGCCTATAATGATATGTCTCCATTAGCCGGTATTTTTAATTCGTTTTCATACGCTCCGGGAGGTTTTGCTGAAAAAATGCAGGAGATTATGTGGTCAATAGGAGCGGAATATGCATATAATAATCAATTTTTTGTACGTGGAGGGTATTTTAACGAAAATCAATACAAAGGGAATCGTCAATATTTCACTGCCGGTGCAGGTTTTAAACTAAATGTATTTCAATTGGATGCGTCGTATGTTATTTCAACTTCACAAACTAATCCTTTGGATCAAACCTTGCGTTTTTCACTTTCTTTCGACTTATTTGGATTGAAAAACTTAGTTAAATAGAAAAATAGATTCATAATCAAGAATTCAGAATTCAAAATTATGAAAGAAATTAAATGGTTGAATACTTCCAAACAGGTTGTTTTCAACCATTTTTAATGAATTATAAATTATATTGGAATGAATTCTATTCGGGTTGGATTTGGTTATGATGTTCATGCTTTTGCTTCAGACCGGGAATTGTGGTTGGGCGGAATAAAAATTGAACATAATTTAGGGCTATTAGGGCATTCTGATGCCGATGTACTTATTCATGCCTTTTGTGATGCGTTACTTGGTGCAGCCAATCTTCGTGATATTGGTTTCCATTTTCCAGATACAGCCGGCGAATATAAAAATATCGATAGCAAAATACTTTTGATGGATACTATGATTTTAGTCCGTGCAAAAGGGTATGAGTTAGGCAATGCCGATTGTACTGTGTGTGCCGAGCAACCAAAACTCAATATACATATTCCTGCCATGCAAATTTGTTTGGCAGAAGTACTAGGCTTAAGTGCCGACTTAATTTCAATTAAAGCCACAACTACTGAAAAATTGGGATTCGTTGGTAGAAATGAGGGTATAGCAGCCTATGTAACAGTGTTAATATATAAAGTTTAAAAACCTTTTTAGCGTAAATTTGTTTTTCCTATAAACATATATAAAAACTCTATTGGTTTTTATGATGTATTGTTTCTGCTTATTATTAATTTTGCAGCATTAAAAATATAACCCTTTAAAAAATAAGTTTATGTCAGTATTAGTAGGAAAAAAAGCACCGGTATTCAATGCAAAAGCCGTGGTAAATGGTGGCGAAATTGTAGAGAACTTTTCATTAGAGCAATTTGAAGGAAAAAATTATGTGGTATTTTTCTTTTATCCAGCCGATTTTACCTTTGTTTGCCCAACCGAATTAATTGCTTTTGAAGAAAAAGCAACCGAATTTGCAGCCCGTAACACAGTAGTTATTGGTGCTTCAACCGATTCGGAATTTTCACATTGGAAATGGCTTCAAACCCCTCAAAAACAAGGTGGTATACAGGGTGTTACTTATCCATTGGTTGTTGATCAATCATTAAATATATCAAAATCTTACGATGTGCTCATTGGCGCTGATGAATATGACGAAGAAGGAAATGTCGTGTTAGTAGGCGAACCAAAAGCATATCGTGGTTTATTTCTTATTGATAAAAATGGTATTGTACGTCATCAATTGGTAAACGACTTACCTTTAGGTCGAAATGTTGATGAAGTAATACGGTTGATTGATGCATTACAATTTACTGAAGAGTATGGAGAAGTTTGCCCTGCAAATTGGAAAAAAGGAGATAAGGCGCTTCAAGCAACTCAAGAAGGTATTGCAAGTTATCTGTCTGAAAAATAAATAGTTATATACTGTAAATTCTTGATTTTGATTGGCTGCAACGTATTTTCGTTGCAGCTTTTTTTTATTTATATATTTTTTACAAATAGAATTAACGATTAATATTATTAAATCATTATATTTGTTCACTATTTCAATTTTTTTCTAAAAAATGCAGTTTAAAATAAATTTAACAGGTCTCTTTTTAGTTATACTTTGCCAGATTTCTGCTCAAAAAATAGAATGGAATGCTAATTTAAACTACTTTTTTGACAATACTGAATTTGCAAGATCAGCTATTAACAAAGACCAGACCATGACGGGGGTGCACTTTACACCTGAAATAGGATACATTGTTGATTCTATTCATTCCATTTTTATTGGTTCTGATTTATTGAAAATAGCTGGATCACCAAATGTAATCGATAATATTCAACCTATAGCCTATTATCGATATCAAAGCCCAAAAGTATCCTTATATGCCGGAGCATTTAAACGCTCGGAGCTATTAGCGAATTATTCTGATTTATTTTTTCAGGATTCAATTAATTTTTTTCGTCCTACAATTACAGGTATTTTCTGGCAAGTTGGCCGGAAACAATCGTATTTTAATCTTTGGCTAGATTGGACAGGGCATCAAAGCGCTACTACACGTGAAACTTTTTTTGTTGGTGCTTCGGCACATCGTCAATTTGGAATGTTTTTTTCTGATTTTCAATCCTATTTGTATCATTTTGCAATAACACGTCCTAATCCATTGAATTTTAATGTGTGTGATAACCTGTTAGCTCATTGGTCAATTGGTGTTAATTATTCAAACCAAACAGGAATTGATACTTTAGTTTGTGCAGTAGGTGTTTTGGCAGGTGGTGAACGAGATAGGGGGTTGGTTAATGGAAGTTATTTTCCTATTGGTGCTGTTATTCGCTTAAATGCTGAATATAAAGGTTTTGGTACAGAAAATATGCTTTATTTTGGAAATGCCCGTGATGTGTTTTATAACAACTATAATAATGCGTTGTATTGGAATAATCCATTTCTTAGATCTGGATTTTATTTACAAAGTAAATTCTATCTTGACGTGATTAGAAATCAATCAGTAAATGGGAGAATAAATCTAAATATGCACTTTTCGGAAGGTAAATTAATGTTTGAGCAAGTTTTTACACTCAAAACCATGCTCAACAATTTGGCAAAATTAAACCATAAATCCAAACCGACCTTCATGACAAATTGGTTTAAATAATTTCCAATCACAAGTAAATCGCTAATCATTAATTATTTATCGCTAAGCATCATGTTAGTAAAGACTTTTGGAGCAGCAGTTCAGGGTATAAATGCCACTATAGTAACCATTGAAGTTAACGTTAGTCAGGGAATTCGTTTTCTACATGTAGGATTACCCGATAATGCAGTGAAGGAAAGTCATGAACGCATAGCTTCAGCGCTAGATTATACAGGACATAAATTTCCTCGTAAGCAGATTGTTATCAACATGGCACCGGCGGATATTCGCAAAGAGGGTTCAGCTTATGATTTAGCATTGGCCATAGGAATAATGGCTGCTGATGAGAAAATAAATTCAGAGCAACTTGAAAAATATGTGATAATGGGCGAATTGTCGCTGGATGGTAGTTTACAACCAATAAAAGGTGTGTTACCAATTGCAATAAAAGCCCGTGAAGAAGGTTTTAAAGGTTTTATTCTGCCCAAACAAAATGCGCGTGAGGCTGCTGTGGTAAACAATTTGGATGTATTTGGAGTTGAAAGTATTACTGAGGTGATTGATTTTTTTTCGGATAAATTGCTTCTTGAACCAACTGTTGTAAATACTCGTGAAGAATTTTTCAGTAATTTGAATCATATTGAAATAAATTTTGCCGATGTAAAAGGGCAGGAAAATGTGAAACGTGCTTTGGAAGTAGCCGCTGCCGGGGGTCACAATATAATTATGGTTGGTCCTCCTGGAGCTGGAAAATCGATGTTGGCCAAGCGTATTCCTACCATTTTGCCGCCATTAACGTTGCAAGAAGCATTGGAAACAACTAAGATTCATTCGGTAGCAGGAAATATAGATAGCAATACATCTCTAATATCTCAACGACCATTCCGAAGTCCGCATCACACTATTTCAGATGTTGCATTGGTAGGAGGCGGAACATTTCCGCAACCGGGTGAAATTTCGCTGGCACATAATGGTGTGCTTTTTCTGGACGAACTTCCGGAATTTAAACGTACGGTGCTTGAGGTAATGCGTCAACCGCTCGAAGACCGCAAAATTTGTATATCACGTGCTAAATTTGCCATTGAGTATCCAGCCAGTTTTATGCTGGTGGCTTCGATGAATCCTTGTCCGTGTGGGTATTACAACCACCCCGACCGTGATTGTGTTTGTGCTCCGGGTATTGTACAGAAATACCTTAGCCGCATCTCTGGTCCGTTGCTCGATCGCATTGATATTCATATCGAAATTGTGCCTGTGCCTTTTGAAAAACTTTCGGAGATGAAAGAATCAGAATCAAGTGAAATGGTTCGTGAACGTGTAATTAAAGCTCGTGAGATTCAGGAACAACGGTTTAAAGATATTGATGGTGTGTATTGTAATGCGCAAATGTCTTCGAAACAAATGCGCACTTTTGCACAAATTGATAAAGCTAGCTCGGAATTACTAAAAAATGCGATGCAACGCCTAAACCTTTCAGCTCGTGCTTACGACCGTATTATCAAAGTTGCACGAACCATTGCAGATTTAGAACAATCAGAGACAATTTTGTCCAATCATATAGCGGAAGCCATTAATTATCGGAATCTGGACAGAGAAGGGTGGGCAGGTTAGTAATTATTTAACGATTTAATACTGATAATTTTTACAGTTTTACATGTGCAATTTATTTGCACTATACAGACTATACATGTTTAAAATTAACAAAATTGTTTTAAGTCTAACTATCGAAAGTGTGTATTTAACGATTGCAAACCCCAATATAAGGACAGTATTGGCACAATTTTACATTTTCGGTTTGAACAAATGGAATTTCAGGATTAAATATTTCTTCCAGACAATTTGTTAAGTATTTTTTAAATTCAAATTCATATTCTTGAAAATCAGTTACTTTAATATTTGTTTCTTTGTTATTAAGTTCAGATTCAAAATTGTCTTTGAATAAATCACGAATATAATAAATGCTTGGTTTTATTGGTTTTCCTTCGGCATTTTCCTTGTAAAGTATGCAATATAAAAAGGTTTGTAGCACATACTTTGGTCGGTTTTCAATGTTTTGTTCAAATCCATTTTCCAAGCTTTTGAATTCAAGTTTTCCACTTCCGGTTTTATAGTCAACTATGCGCAATACTCCTTCTTTCTCATCAATTCTATCAATTATTCCTTTCAAATTCACAATTAATTCGCCATTTTGAATTGGGTATTTAATTCTGCAATGTTCTTCAGAACTAATGTAACGAAAAGGTGCATACATTTTATCAATTTTTAAAACTTGCATAATATATTTTCGCAGCACACTGGCTACCAGCAAATTATTTCCTTCAAGTGGTATCAATGCAGTTGATTTTCGCTTAAAATACTCGCTGTTAAATGCCTGTAATATTTCGTTGTCAATGTGTAATGTGCTTTTAATTAATTGATCCAGAGTGTCTGTTTGCAACATCTTGCTCTTAAATGGAGCATACAGATTCTCCATTACTTTATGAAATATATTGCCAAACATACTGGCTTCCACTGTTTCCAGCACTTCTTCAGCCTGTTCTACAAGCTCAACTTTTGTGAGGTAAAATTGCAATGGACAATCAATATAGGTATTAATTGAGCTTGCCGACAGTGCGGGACTTTTTTCTTCGGACGAAGTGAACTGAAGTAACTTTTGCATTACAGCAGGAGTTTTTTCAATCCGAATGGCTTGAGTGTTACCA
>CAZEEB010000040.1:0-14004 GCA_964511245.1 uncultured Paludibacter sp. | reverse complement strand
TAAAAAATAATTACTTTTGTTGTCAATTTGAAATTAATTCTATTCTAACCCGATTTTAATGATTCTAAATTATATTTGGATTGCGTTTATTTTAATCGCATTTTTAGTGTCATGTATTCAATTTGTATTTTCCGGAAACAGTAATATTTTCATGGAAGTTATGCAAGCAGCTTTTGGTTCCGCAAAAACTGGATTTGAAATATCATTAGGGCTTACAGGTATGCTTTCATTATGGCTTGGTATTTTGAAAATTGGCGAAAGAGGTGGTGCAATTAATGTGATTTCAAAAATTGTTGCTCCATTTTTTTTGAAAATTTTCCCGGATATCCCTAAAGGGCATCCAGCCATGGGAAGCATTTTTATGAATCTTTCGGCAAATATGCTTGGGCTCGATAATGCTGCTACTCCGCTAGGACTTAAGGCAATGAAGGAACTTCAGGAAATAAATCCCGATAAAGATAAAGCATCGAATCCAATGATTATGTTCTTGGTGCTTAACACAGCCGGTTTAATGTTAGTACCAATAAGTATACTCACTTTCCGACAGCAACTTGGAGCTGTAAATCCTGCCGATGTATTTCTTCCCATACTAATTTCCACATTCTGTGCAGCTATAACAGGGCTTATTGTCGTTTCTATCATTCAAAAAATTAATCTTTTCCAACGAGTTATACTATTCACTTTAGGGGGAATGGTGGCACTGATTGGTGGCTTGATTTACACATTAAGCAAATTGCCTAAAGAAGATATTGCAAAGTATTCTAATTTCACGGCTTATTTTATTCTATTCTCTGTAATTGTTGTATTTATAACAATGGCTTTAAGAAGTAAAATTAATGTGTATGAAAGTTTTATTGATGGTGCTAAAGAAGGCTTTCAAGTAGCCATTGGAATTATTCCTTATTTGATAGGAATACTCATTGCCATTGCCATGTTTCGAAGCTCAGGTGCAATGGATTATCTAATTCAAGCTGTGAAATATGCATTTTCATTTACAGGCTTAAATACTGATTTTGTAGAAGCATTACCCACGGCATTAATGAAACCACTCAGTGGATCTGGTGCAAGAGGCATGATGGTGGATGCAATGAAAATACATGGTGCAGATTCATTTGTGGGTCGATTATCGTGTATAATTCAAGGTTCAGCTGACACAACGTTTTTTATTATTGCTGTTTATTTTGGTTCAGTAAATATTAAAAACACACGTTATGCTTTAGCCTGCGGATTACTTGCCGACTTTGCTGGAATAATAGCGGCCATACTCCTTGGGTATTTATTTTTTCACTAATAAATTCTAAACAAATAATGATTCAATTCATAGCCGACGATATTGAATTTCCAAATATTGATACTAAAAAAATCAATCGTTGGATAAAAAAAATCACAATTGAATACGGTAAAAAATTGAGCAAAATAAATTATATATTTTGTTCGGACAAACGAATTTTGGAAATCAATATGCAGTATTTATTGCATGATTATTATACCGACATTATAACATTTGACTATAGCGTAGCCAATATAATTTCTGGAGACATTTTCATCAGTATTGATACAATAAATTCAAATGCAGTGAAATTTAATGTAAGTTTTGAAAAAGAAATACTTAGAATTATTATTCACGGACTATTGCATTTATGCGGACAGAATGATAAAACTGACGATGAAGCAATTGAAATGACTAGAAAAGAAAATAATGCTCTAAGTAAATTTTAGAAATAAATGGATTTTAAACAATTATGAATAGAATGGCTGTCATTTGCAACAATGTCAGTATTTTTGCAATAATAAGTTAAATATAGTGTCTGTTTAAAGCCCTTTTTAGTATCATTGCGAGAATATCACTACTTTTGTTGTTGCATTTTGTTTTGAACACAAAAAATATAAATATTATTTTCACGTTCTAAATCTAATATTTAATCCTCATTGAAATAATATGAAAACTAAATTTATTAGATTATTTACGATAAGCATAATTAGCTTAATATCTTTAACTA
Source organism: uncultured Paludibacter sp. (assembly GCA_964511245.1). GTDB lineage: Bacteria > Bacteroidota > Bacteroidia > Bacteroidales > Paludibacteraceae > Paludibacter. The sequence continues at coordinate 12,004 of CAZEEB010000040.1, read as the reverse complement.
TTTATTCACAAGATGAATATCATGCAGAAATAGGTGTTTCAGGGGGTGGTGCTTATTATTTAGGAGATGCCAATAATTTGATGTTTAACAATATACAGCTTAGTTATGGCGGATTTTTCAGATACAATATAAACTCAAGAGTAGCATTAAGAGCAGAGATTAACAGTGGTACAATATCAGGTAATTTTAGCTTTTTGAATAATCCTATAAAATTAAATAATACTATATATTCAGCTGATTTGTGTGGGGAAGTTAATTTTTTTGATTTGGAGCAAAATTCGTTTAAGCGATTTAGTAAAACATTCTCGCCTTATATTTTTGCAGGAATTGGAGCTATGACAGATTTATATACTGGTCAAACAATACCTGAAATAAGTTTTCCTTTTGGGTTAGGAATGAAGTTAAAGTTAGGAAATAGGTGGAATTTGAATTTTCAATGGTCAAATAAATTACTTTTGCCAATAATAAAAGTGAATGGAATATACCACTCCGATTATATAGAAGGTGTGTCTATACTTAACGACCCAAATAATCTGAACGGAAGTAATATTTTTGCAAATGATTTACTTTCAACAATTACAATTGGGATTAGTTATGATATTTGGAAAAAAGAATGTAAATGCATGAATTCGAATTAAAGATGTCGTCTTATAAAAACATTATAGATAAATCAAAATTACCCCAACACATTGCCATTATAATGGATGGAAATGGAAGATGGGCATTAGAAAAAGGCATTGAAAAAATATTTGGACACCAAGAAGGCGTTACTTCAGTGCGTGAAACAACTGAAGCAGCTGCAGAAATTGGAATTAAATATTTAACTCTTTATGCATTTTCAACTGAAAATTGGGGAAGACCTCAATCAGAGGTTGATGCGTTGATGGAATTACTTATTGACACTATTGAAAAAGAAACGCCTGATTTGAATAAAAATAATGTCCAACTTAAGGCAATTGGTGATTTAAGCAGATTGCCCATTAAAGCAAATGAAAAGTTACATAGAAGCATAAATCAAACTTCAAATAATACAGGACTAGTACTTGTTTTAGCTTTGAGTTATTCTTCTCGTTGGGAAATAACCAATGCACTAAAACTAATTTGCAAGGAAATAGAATCAGGCAAATACAGTGCTGATGATATATCCGACGAATTGGTAAGATTACATTTAACTACAAATTCAATTCCAGACCCTGATTTGCTAATCAGAACAAGCGGCGAAGAAAGAATTAGTAATTTTTTACTATGGCAAATCGCTTATTCCGAATTATATTTTACAAAGACTCATTGGCCTGACTTTAGAACTGAAAACTTTTTTGAGGCTATTTATGATTATCAACAGCGTGAACGCCGTTTTGGCAAATAAAATTCACGTTTTCAATCATTTCATTTTTTCGACATTCAAAATAAATTATGCAATACAAACTGAATTTATTATTTTCTTTACTTTTTGTTTTTAGTCATATTTCTTCTGCACAAACAACTGCTGAAAAAGATACTACTTCATTCCCAATTATTGAATACTCTAATGCAACACCTAAATATGAGATTGCTGGAATTTCGGTTACAGGTGCTGGTAATTATGAAGATTTTGTATTGATTGGATTCTCCGGATTATCAGTTGGCGACCAAATTAACGTACCTGGAGACGCAATTACGAATGCGGTAAAACGATTTTGGAAACAAGGTCTTTTTTCGGATGTAAAAATACTGGCAACCAAAATTAAAGATGGCAAAGTTTGGCTCAAAATAGCATTAAAAGAAAGGCCACGAGTTTCCGAAATTAAATATGTAGGTTTAAAAAAGAATGAAATTGAAGAACTAGAACTGCGTATTGGTATAGTAAAAGGAAATCAAATTACACCAAATATTTCTGACAGAGCTAAAAAAGTAATTGACAAATACATGGAAGAAAAAGGATTCTTAAATGTATTGGTTAACGTTTATCAGAAAAATGATCCAGCTAAATCAGGTTACGTAATTGTAGAAGTTAATGTTGATAAAAAGCTTAAAACAAAAGTTCACTTACTTCAGTTTTATGGCAATAAAGCCCTGTCTCACAATCAGATAAATAGGGTAATGAAAAAAACAAATGATAATAACATTTTAAATCTATTTCGCACTAAAAAATTCGTACGAGAAGAATACGAAAAAGATAAAAAAGCAGTAATCGACAAGTACAACGAAATTGGCTATCGTGATGCATACATTTCGGCAGATAGCGTAGTGGCTTTTGACGAAAAAAGTGTAAATGTTTACATGACCATAAACGAAGGAAAAAAATACTTTTATAGAAACATTAAATGGATAGGAAATACCATTTACCCCTACGATTATATGAATTCAATTTTAAATATTAAAAAAGGAGATGTTTATAATCATAAAAGTTTGATGGCCAGATTAGAAACCGATGATGATGCCGTTGCAAAATTATACCAAAACCGTGGTTATTTGTTTTTTCAAATTGACCCCGTAGAAGTTCATATTGATGGCGACTCCATTGATTTTGAAATGCGAATGTACGAAGGAAAGCCTGCTACCATTAACGAAATTGCAATAAAAGGAAATAGTAGAGTGTACGAGCATGTTGTAAGGCGTGAACTGCGTACCAAGCCTGGTATGCTTTACAGCCAGGATGATATAATGCGCTCTTTACGTGAATTAGCCCAGATGGGGCATTTCGATCCCGAAAAAATCAAACCAGACATTCAGCCTGACCCTGAAAATGGAACGGTAAATATTACCTACGAATTGGAAACAAAAGGAAGTGATCAAATTGAATTTTCTGCCGGATGGGGCTCTACAGGAATTGTGGGAAGTATTGGTTTAAAATTCAGCAACTTTGCCATTCAAAACCTTTTCAAGCCTGAAACATATAGAATTGTACCACAAGGTGAAGGGCAGACCTTGACATTAAACGGAAGAACCAACGGACAGTCTTATTCGTCGGTAAGTCTTTCATTTTTAGAACCATGGCTTGGAGGAAAGCGTCCGAATTCACTTTCGGCATCTATTTACTATTCAGCACAAGCTACCGTTAGTGATCGCTATCAATCACAAATGCAAAACAGCTATTTGAATCAAATGCAATACTCAGGAATGTTGGGTGGGCAATACAATTATAGCGGAAATAATTTTAGTTCATATTATCAAAGTGAGATTGACCCAAATAAATATATGCGTACCCTTGGTGCATCAATAGGATATGGAAAACGCTTAAATTGGCCTGACGATTATTTCGTTTTTCAAGGTGAAATTTCATATCAATTATTTATGTTGAGCAAGTGGTATTACTTACCACCGCTTACAGACGGTAAATACAATAATTTCAGTTTAAACCTAACATTAAGCAGAAGTTCAATTGATAATCCAATTTTTACTCGTAGAGGATCATCGTTTTCATTAGGATTAAAAATAACTCCTCCTTATTCAACCTTAAACGGTGGAAAAGTGAATGGAAAATTATATTCTGACCCCACAATGACGAATGCGGATCGGTATCGTTTCCTTGAATATCATAAATGGACTTTTACCGGAAAAATGTTTACTCCACTTACACCTGATGATAAATTAATATTAATGGGTAGAGTAATGTTCTCTTATTTAGGCGATTATAACGAAAATGTACGTTCACCATTTGAAACTTTCTACATGGGAGGTGATGGTATGTCAAGCTATACAAGTTATGGTACTGACTATATCTCAATGCGTGGTTATTCCAATGGCTCGTTGACTCCATACGATGATAAAATAAAAACAAATGTTGGGTATTTATATAATAAATTCAGTATGGAATTGAGATACCCACTATCCTTAGAACAATCGGCGACAATATATGCTTTAACATTTCTAGAAGCTGGTAATTGTTATAATCAAATGTCCAACAAAAATAATAATGGCTACAATCCATTTGACCTGAAACGTTCTGCAGGAGTTGGTGTTCGTATTTTCTTACCAATGTTTGGAATGATGGGAATTGACTGGGGTTATGGTTTTGATAAAGATAATACGGGTAAAATCAGTGGTAGTCAATTCCATTTTGTTTTAGGACAAGAACTTTAATAAGTATTCAATAATATTATTGAGTTAAATGTGTATAGCTTCTAAAAATTGGCAAAGAATTTGTAAACTTAGATCAAAATCTGTTTTAAATATATTTTTAAAAATGATATGAAAAAAATAGTTATTTCACTGTGTTTATTGGCTGGAATCAGTTTTGGACTCAATGCTCAGAAGTTTGCAATGGTTGATATGGAGTATATTATGAAAAATATTCCATCCTATGAAACCGCAAATGACCAATTGAACCAAATTTCAAAAAAATGGCAATCTGAGGTAGATGTACAAATGCAAGAAGTACAAAAAATGTACAAAAACTATCAAACCGAATTGGTGTTTTTATCTGACGATATGAAAACCAAACGCGAAGAAGAAATTGTAACAAAAGAAAAATCGGCTCAAGATTTGAAAAGGAAGTATTTTGGTCCAGATGGCGAATTGTTTAAAAAACGCCAAAGTTTAATGAAACCAATTCAAGATGAAGTATATACTGCGGTTCAAGAAATTAGCAAAGAAAAAGATTTGGAATTAGTTTTTGATAAGAGCTCAGCTATAAGTGTAATTTTTACTTCAGCGAAACTTGATGTTAGTGATGCTGTACTTCAAAAATTGGGTTATTCAAAATAATTTTATAAATTTGCAGTCCTTTTCCAAGAAAAAATATTAAAAACTCAAAATAATAAAAAAATGTCAAAGAAAATCGTTTTATTTTTAATTTGCGCACTTCCATTAAGTTTAATGGCGCAAGAATCAAAATTAGGTCATGTAAGTTTTCAAGAAGTATTCAGTGCTATGCCAGAACAAGCTTCAATTCAAAAAGCATTGGACGACCAAAGCAAAGAGTTTGAAACTTATTTGACAAAAATGAATGAAGAACTCACAACCAAATTGAAAGAATTTCAGGAAAAACAAGCTACAATGCCTGAAAGTATTAAAACTACACGCCAGAATGAATTACAAGACATTCAACAACGTATTCAAACTTTCCGTCAAACTGCAAGTTCTGACTTAGAAAAGAAACAACAAGAATTGTCAGCACCTGTTATGGCTAAAATCAATAAAGCAATTGGCGAAGTCGCAGCAGAAGGAAAATTCCTTTATATTTTCAATTATTTACCTCAAGTGTTTATTTATCAAGCACCAAGTGCAAATGATATTACAGCACAAGTAAAGAAGAAATTAGGATTGGATAAACCGGTAAAAGCTTCAGAACCAAAAGCAACTGAAGAAAAAGCAACTGAACCAAAAACGACTAAAAGTAAAAAATAAATTAGAAACAAACTTTAAGAAAAGACTTTGGTGAATGTCATCAAAGTCTTTTTTTGAATAATAAATTAACTATTATGATACGGAAAATCACTTTTTTGTTGTTTTTGAGTTTATCATTTAATATGATTGCTCAAGAAGCTAAGTTTGGCCATATTAACTCGGTCGAAATACTAAATTTGATGCCCGAAAAGCAAAATATTGAAAAATCGATTTCGGATTTGAATTCACAATGGAATTTAGAGATTTCAAAACTACGTGATGAATATTATGTGAAAATAAAAGAATATCAGGACAAACTGACTAAAAATATGCCGGAAAGTATTAAGTTAGCTCGTCAAAGTGAAATTGCAGAACTTGAAAAACGAATTGCTTCTACTCAAAAAATGGCGAATGATGACTTACAGAAAAAACAAAATGAATTATTTAGTCCGGTAATTGAAAAAGTGAAAAAAGCCATAAACGATGTTGGAATAGAAAATAATTTTCTTTATGTTTTCGATACCAGTACACAGGGAATTATATTTCAATCACCAAAATCAAATGACATAACGGATATGGTAAAGAAAAAGTTGAATTTAAAGTAATTAGAATTCCGAAAAACTACTTTTATTATTTATACAGTAAAATAATTTTCTAATTCAGTAAGTGTGTAATCATTTGTGCTCAAGTCTTTTACAATTTCTCCTTTCTCTAATACAACTATACGTTTGCAAACTTCAGTTATATGATTTAAATCGTGACTTGAAATAAGCATTGTAATTTTTAATTTAACTTGTATGTCTGTTAAAAAACGCTTAAGTCTTATTTGAGATGAAGGGTCGAGTGAAGTAAAGGGTTCATCAAGGATAAGAATTTTCGGATCGCCAATTAGAGCCGCAGCAATGCCAATTTTCTTTTGATTTCCTTTCGATAAATCACGAATAAGTTTCTTAGAACCAAGTATTTCGTTGTTAAAAAAATCGGACATTGTATTAAGAAAAATAGCTATATCACCTTCGGATTTTTTATAAAGCTTTCCTACAAATGAAAAATACTCTTCAGGAGTCAGAAAATCAATAAGAAATCCTTCGTCTAAAAATGAACCGGTTATAGTTTTCCAGGCATCATTTCGTACCACGAGCTTTTGGTCTATCATTACCTCGCCGGATGTTGGTTCAATCAAGTCGAGAATTAGTCTGAAAAAAGTTGTTTTTCCAGCTCCATTATTGCCAACTAGTCCAAAACTTTCAGCGTTTTGAATAGATAAATTTGGAATATTTAATACTGTAATCCCATTGTAAGATTTTTGTAAATTTGTTACTTGAATCATAAGGTTAATTTTCAGTGGAATTTTTATAATTTAAAAATTTGAATAAAATTTATTTTTAAATAACTAGTACGATTCTCTAAATCCTTCGGCAAGTTTATATTTTCGCCTATTAAATTGATTTATACAAGCATTTATTAAAGGTTTTCGGAATAAAATTCCGATTACACCCATAATTGACAAAGTCCAAAGCGATGCTTGAACCGAGATAAATGTAGAAATAGTCCATACTACTAACATTGGTAACAACATAATCGGAAAGGTAATCAGAAAGCTTTTATAGGTTGTACCTTGATAGTTCATTGCAGAAGATTTTGATAAATCAATTCTTTTAGAATTATAAGTCGACAAATACATAAGTAAATAAACATTAACCCCAGTATTGAATAAAAATGCGGACACATGTAAATATACTATTTTCATTCCAAAATAAAAGTAAGGAGTTGTAGCAATAAAACAAATGAGATTAAATGCAATTAATAGATAATAATTTGCATTCATATAGGTTTCTATTTTGATATTTCGAGTCATTAAACAATCAAAATGCCTACTGTCCCAACTAATAAGCCATTGCCCAATCATAAGCATCAAAATACCTGTCATAAACATAGCCACGAAAAAAAGCATAGCGTAATTATGCGAATATACTTCTTTTGTATAAAAAAGTAATCCGTATAACAAAAAGAATCCTGACATTATTAATATACTATTGGTGCGTTTATGTCTTAGTAATAATTTGATTTCTAATGATATTAGTTCCCCAAAAATGCCAAATTTTTTTAAAAAGCTAAGCTCTGAGTTAAATTGTATAGTTGCTTTATTTTTTTTATTAAATTTTTCAGTATAATAATTTTGCCAAAAAAACAAGCGATTCATCATATAAGCTGCAATCACAGCCAAAAATGAAAATGCTAATGCCATACGTTCTAAAATCAGATAGTTAAATAATGCTTTGGAAATGCTGAAAACTGAAATTATTTTGAAGTATTCTAAAACTAAAATCGCTAAAAAAAGCATCAAAAGTCCAAAGATTGAAAAAACATTTGAACCAAATTTTCGTTTTAAATAAGTCGCTGTAAACGAATTGAACCAAATAACCAAAATGAAACTTAACACAAAGCGGAATGCAATTGAACCTCCATAATAACCCACTACAGATTTTACAGCAAATGGAACGACAATAAATAAAACCAAATAATTTATTGGATTTAATAGTGGTTTTAATAGTAAAAAATTAATTATTGCCGATCTTTTTACAGGTAAAACTTGGTAAGGAGCTAAATTTATGGTGTTCAATTGTTGAAAGATAAATCGAATTATTAATCCTAGAATTAATATGTACAACATTGCACCATTAAATAACTCCATTGGATTTAAATTACTGTCAAGTTTTTCAAGAATTTTATTCAACGAAAATCCAATAAAAAGCATAATAGCTGCAATATAAAGTGAAAATAATCCCAACATTATACTTACTGCCAGATTTTTATAGAAACCTTGAGCACGAATATTTTTTTTCCACTCCTGATTCAGCAAATTCAATATCAACATATGAGTATATAGTTAAATTTAAAGCTATTTTAATCGATTGAATTTTCATTTTCATTGAACCAACCAGCATACATGGCATACTGATGCGCAATTTTACGATTCATTTCGTTGGTTTGTTCGGGTTCTATATTTTTTACAAATTTTGCAGGAACTCCAGCCCAAAGTGTAAACGCTGGAATTTTTGTGTTACTTAAAACCAAAGCACCTGCTGCCACAATAGCACCTTCGCCCACTTCGGCATAATCAAGCAATGTAGCGCCCATCCCAATAAGCGCGTAATTGTCGATTTTTGCTCCATGTACAGTTACGTTATGACCAATTGAAACATAATCGCCAATTAATACAACCGATTTTTCGTACAAGGTATGAAGTACAGACCCGTCTTGAATATTCACATGATTTCCAATTCGAATAGAGTTTACATCGCCACGTAAAACTGCATTGAACCAAATGCTGCAGCCATCACCCATTATCACATCACCTACAATTGTAGCATTTTCAGCTAAATAGCAATTTTTACCAAATTGCGGTTCAAATCCACGTACCGATTTTATTAATGCCATATTTTGATTTTTTAAGATTAGCAAAGATACATGAAATGACACAATTAATAAAACAGTGAGGTAATTTTTTTTATTTAATTTGCCATTTTTCAGAACGGTAAAAATTGCTATTAAACTTATATTAATTAAAAACTGTTTAATAAATAAATTTCAAATAACTTTTAATAAATAAAAAAATGAAAACACTCAAAATTATAGGAATTGTGTTGGCTTCAATTATTTCATTGGTATTAGTTGTTGCCTTATTTTTACCAAAAGAATTTATTTACGAAAAAACAATTGTTATTAATGCCCCAATTGATTCAGTTTGGGTAAATACTTCGAGTTTATTTGCAATGGATAAATGGAGTCCGTGGAACGACCATGACCCGAATATGAAAAAGGAATACTCAGGCGTTGATGGAACTTTAGGTGCAACGCAAAGTTGGGATGGTAAAATAGTTGGTATTGGTAGCCAAACAATTACAAATATTCAAAAACCAACATTATTCGAAACTAATCTTGATTTTAAAACTCCACGGGAAAGTCACGGGAAAGGATATGTAAAGCTTGTTGCTGATGGAAATACAACCAAAGCCACCTGGGGAATGAGCGGGAGTATGCCTTATCCTGTTAATATAATGATTTTGTTTATGAATATGGAAAAAAATATGGGTAAAGATTGGAATTTAGGACTTTCGCGATTAAAAAAGTTAAGCGAAAAATAAGCTAAAATAACTATTAACAAAAAAGATTCTCATTTGGGAATCTTTTTTGTTTTAAATGAATACCAATTCAGGTTTAAAAAACTAAATTTGTACTTCTGAATTCAATAAGATATGGAACAACCATTTAAAATAATTAAAATAACAAAAGAAGCGGTTGAACTTCTTAAACTAAATCCTGAAAGCGCTCATTATCACAATTTTGAAGAATTAGTAATTATTACTGAAGGTAGTCTGGAACACTATATAGATTTTCAGGTAGAGTTAATTCAGGCACCGGCAGCTACCTACATTTCATTGGGTAAAATGCATCGGGTGGTTGTAGGTAAGGATTTACGTGGTTGGATTATAAATTTTCAAAATGAATTTATTCCTGATTCGAAGTTGAATTTCTATTCAAACTTTTTTACATCGACCAGTGTTCCGCTTGGAATAGGGAATTGTGTCAATAGGTTTGTGAGTCTTTGCGAGATTATTGATGCAGAATTTAAACTGGAAAACCCCGATTTGTCTGCAATTCCTCATTTGACAACTGCCTTAATTTCAATGATTGAAACAGAGCGCAAACGAAATATCAAAATTGAAAGCACTGTAAAAGCTTCTCAGATAGCTTCTTTCAATAATTTTTTAGGTATTTTGGAAAATAATTTTCGTCGTGACGAAGGGGTGTTGTTCTACGCTGAAAAAATGAATATGTCGGAACGTAACCTGAATATCATTTGTAAGAATAACTTTCAAAAGAGTGTTTCTGAAATTATAGAAACCCGAAAATTAATTGAAGCTAAAAATTTGTTGATTCATACTGATAAAAGCGTTTCAGAGATAGGTTATGAACTGGGATACAACGAAAAATCCTACTTTACACGGGTGTTTCGCAACAAACTTTCTGTTACTCCAACCAAATTTAGGGAACTAACAAGGTCAATTCTTTCTTAAAAGTGCCACCTTTTTTCCAATAACTGTAACTGTTTAGTATTTCAATTGCAATATATTTGCATTTTAATCATTATTAAAATTATAAAGAAAATGGAACCAATTATTGCTAAAAAAGGACCTTTCGCTGTAGAGCTGGAGGCCGGTAAAAATTATCACTGGTGTACATGTGGTAGAAGTGCAAATCAGCCGTTTTGCGATGGGTCGCATAAAGGAACAGGTATGACTCCTATGGCGTTCACTCCCGAAAAATCGGGAACAGCTTATTTGTGTGGTTGCAAACATTCTAAGAATCCACCTTATTGCGATGGGTCACATCATGCTTTTTAACTGATTGTTAGGGGCAAGTGTTTATTAAAAAGATGACCTTTGACAACCAAATCAAAGGTCATTTTGTTAGTTACATGATGCTAAAGTTGAATTAACATGAATCGAAAACAATTTATAAAATCACTTGGAATTTTTGCTTTTGCAGGAGTAACATTAAATTACAAAAGTTTACAAAAGATGATAGAAACTAAAAAAAATATTTTTCGTATGCCGGCATTGTTTGTCGGTCATGGTAGCCCCATGTATGCCATTGAGGAAAATGAGTTTGTACAAAAATGGAGAAGGTTAGGAGAGGAGCTTCCCAAACCAAAAGCTATTATTGCCGTGTCGGCACACTGGGAAACCCGTGGAACGCAAGTTACAGCTATGCAAAACCCTAAAACCATTCACGATTTTGGAGGTTTTCCACCTGAGCTTTATGAAGTGGAATACCCTGCTCCCGGCAACCCTAAATTGGCAAACGAAGCCATCAAAACCATTCAAGGAACTCAGGTGTTGGCTGACGAAAAGTGGGGACTCGACCACGGAACATGGAGTGTTATTCGTCGGATTTATCCAAATGCTGATATTCCCATTATTCAACTAAGTCTGGATTATAACAAATCGCCCAAAGAGCACTACGAGCTTGCAAAGGAATTGGCTGCATTTCGCGATAAAGGCGTTCTAATTATTGGTAGTGGAAATATTGTACATAACCTGCGTCAGGTGGCATGGGATAAGGCTGATAATGAGGAATATGGTCATGATTGGGCCATTGAAGCGAATGATATAGTAAAAAAGTTGATATTGGAAAATAATCATAAAGCGTTGATTGACTATAAAGCACTTGGCACAGCTGTTCAATTGGCAGCTCCAACGCCCGATCATTTTCTGCCATTATTGTATGCATTGGCTTTGAAACTTGACGATGAAGAAGTCTCATTTTTCAATGATAAGGCTGTAATGGGCTCATTAACTATGACTTCGGTAAAAATAGGATAGAACTAATTTATTATGAATAAATTCTAAACTCTGTTGAATAATTTTGCCTGAACACTTTGTTTATTAAAAATAATATTGTATTTTTGCAGTCCATTTCGGAAAAGGTAACCAAGAAGCAATGCCTCAGGCAACTCACCTTCCCGATGTAATCAGAAAAGTCGTTATTAAAATGTACGCAATCGTAGAAATTTTGGGACAACAGTTCAAGGTGGAAGCCGGCAAAAGACTGTTTATCCATCGCATGGAAGAGGCCGAAAGAGGTTCTCAGGTAGAATTTGACAAAGTGTTGCTAATTGACAATGAAGGTG
>CAZEEB010000039.1:0-14024 GCA_964511245.1 uncultured Paludibacter sp. | reverse complement strand
TGAGTTGGTTTCATATAAATTTTGTTTAAAAAATTTTATAATAATAATAATGAATTTGATTTTAAATATTATCTTAAATAATCTAAATAAAGAAATTTTTCTTTATTGTAATTTCGCACAAAATTAGTATAAATATTCTTCATTATCAACAAAATAGATACTTTTTTTTTAATTTTTTTCTATTGCTTGATAATCAGAATAATAGGTCTAAAATGTAAAATTTATTTAAATTAAAATGATTGAAAATTACAGCTCAATTTATTAAATTAACAAATCAATCGATAATCAAATTGCATAAAAAAATGGATTTACCTTAAAAGTAGGTAAATCCATCATATTTATTAAAAGTATATATTTAAAAAAAAAATCGTTATAAGACTTAAACAATTCTATAAATCTCCATTATATTTTCCAATATTTTATCGAAATCAATTTTTAAATCAATAAGTTTACCACTTTGAACATCAAAAACCCAACCATGTACAGTAAGTCCATTTTCTTTTATAGCACGCTGAACATCAGGTGTTTTAATTACATTTACACATTGTTCCTGTACATTTAATTCAACTAATCTTTTGTATTTATTTTCCTCGTCATTGATTGATGCCAATTCCTCCTTATGCAAGCGGTATACATCACGTATATTCCGAAGCCAGGGATTGAGTATTCCCAAATCTGCCGATTCCATAGCTGCTTTAACACCGTTGCAGTAATAATGACCGCATATCACAACGTGACGAACTTTTAAATTTGTAACAGCATAGTTAATTACCGACATCGAACTTAAATCAGTATTTGGTACCATATTGGCAATATTTCTATGCACAAAAACTTCACCCGGCTGAGCTCCCATTAACTCTTCAGTACTTACTCTACTATCTGAGCAGCCAATATACAGAATATGAGGCTTTTGACCTAAAGATAATTTTTTAAAATACTCTTTATCGGTTTTTAGTTTTTCAGTAATCCATTTTTGGTTATTGTGAAAAATATTGCGAATTTCCATATTTTTAAGATTCAATTATTTTGATTTCGGAAGTAACCGGTATGGCTTTTCGATACAATGCTTCAACTCCACAATAAGTCTCTTCCGACATTTTTACTGCTTTTTCAAGTTTATCCAATGCTAGATTTTTTCCGCTAAATTCATAAATAACATGCATTTTACAATATTGTTTTGGATGTTCGTCAGTAACTTCGCCATGTACTTCAATATTACATTTCTCAATATCCACATGCATTTTCTGAAGAATTGAAACTACATCCATGCCTGTACAACCACTCAAAGCTACTAGTTGTAATTTCTTTGGACCTACACCCGTGTTTTGTCCACCACCTTCAATCGGAGCATCCATATTTATTTTGTGACCATTTACATTGGCTTCAAAAGCTAAACCACCTTTCCATTCTGTTTTTATACTGTGTTTCTCTGACATATTTGTTTTGTTTTTAAATTAATAACTACGAAAATAACATATTTTTAGTTCACTTTGTTTTTATTTTTCGATATTTGCCGCAAAATAAATACATTTGCTCTCAATTTATACATATACGATGAAACATAATTTAAGAACACTTCTTGTTTTTATTGCTTTATTTTCTGCAAATCTAAACAGTCAAACTTATAATCTTTTGATTGGAACATATACTAATTCAGGAAAAAGTAAAGGAATATATAGTTATAAACTAAATTTAGAAAAAGCTTTGTTTGAGCAGATTTCAGTAATGAAAAATGTTTCTAACCCAAGTTTTTTAGTAATTACAGCAGATAAAAAATACGTTTATTCTGTTAATGAAAGTGCTAACGAAAGTGCTGCTAATGCATTTAATTTTGATAAATTAAATGGAGAACTAACATTCATAAACCGTGAATTTACGAATGGAAAAAGTCCTTGTTATATTTCAACTAACGATAAGTATATATTTACGGCTAATTACGGTGGTGGAAGTTTGTCAGTTTTTGGACGAAATACGGATGGTTCATTGACTCAAAATATACAACTTATTCAACACAATGGAAAAAGCGTTAATACCGAACGTCAAAGTGAATCTCATATACATCAGGTGCTTTTAGCTCCCGATAATAAATTTGTGCTTGCCACTGATTTGGGTGCCGATAAAGTAATTGTATACAAATATAACTTAGCAGCTAAATTCAAAATTTTAGTTCCATTTGATTCTATTACTTTAAAATTAGGAAGTGGTCCACGTCATGCAACATTTAATGGTTTAGGAACAAAACTTTATGTTGTTCAGGAACTTGATGGAACGATTTCAGTTTTGGATTTCAAAGATGGACATTTAAGTTTACAACAGGAAACCACACTTGATATTCAACAGGGTACAATTAATCGGGCTGCTGATATTCATTTATCACCAGATGGAAATTTTTTGTACGTAACAAATAGAGGATCGGCAAATAATATTACATGTTTTAAAGTTGATAATAACGGTCAATTATCTTTTAAACAACAAATATCAAGTGGGGGCAAAGGTCCACGTAATTTTGCCATAACATTTGATGGTAAGTATCTTATAATTGCTAATCAGTTTTCAGATAATTTAGTAATACTTAGTCGGAATATCAAAACAGGATTGTTAGTCGATACCGGAAAACGAATTGAAATAGGTGAGCCGGTATGTTTGATATTTTACTGATCATTACCTAAATAAAACGATATTCCAGCATGCATATTGATATCGAATTTGTTTATGGGGAGTAACTGCTTGTTAAATTTATTTGTGATAAAATCAGAAGCTAAAAAGAAATTGACCCATTTAGGTGAAAAATTTAAGGCAAGTCCTAGTCGATTATTGTCGTTTTTAACTATTGCATACGTTGTTGAAAAGCTGAACCACGTAAATGGTTTCATTGTCACAGCTGCAATTAATTCATTTTTTTGTAAGCTAGGCGTGTTATAACTATTCCACAGCAATCCAATTCGAATATCCCTGTCTTTATTGTCGAAAATACTATATTCGGCTGAAATATTAAACGTATATGGTATTCTCTCAATAATATTTTGAGTTACAGCAGGCTGTTCCTGAAACTGTACAAGTTTAGCAGCATCATTTTGTAATTGAGTAAGTTGTTTGCTTATATTTCCTATGCTATCCAAACTTACAATTGTAAATCCCGTAAAATTAAAATTAGTTTGAGCTACTCCTTTTTTAATTGATTTAGAATCCCAGTTTATAAACCCTAAATCGTTAATTCCAGCGGCAAGTTTAAGTTGTTTTATGGGTTGATAACTGATTCCAAGGTCTATGCCAGCACCAATCCCAGCCGGATTTTGAAATGAAAAGTCAAATACTGGTTTTGAAAAATCATAATAACTGTTCTGATCTTTGCCGAATGATAAAATCTTTGACATTAATAATGATTCACCTTCGGCATTAATTTCAAATTTATCATTAGCCATGGTAATATCAAATTGGTTATATTTTATTCGTTCGGATGATAAACCAACAATTAATTTAGCATTTACACCCACCCTAATTTTAGAATTTATATCGCGTGAATAACCGACTGATAATGTTCCAAAATTTGATTGTGTCATACTCAAATTCTTTAAATCAAAAACATTTGTTTGGCTTTCGTGAGCCATTTTCATTAGTCTAAATAAATCATAGGGGATATTTAAATTTAAGTTTTCACTAAACGAGCAATCTACAGACCAAAATGCATTTTTGGTTTTAAACCCAAACGAAAAAATATTCAAATTCATACCTTGATCAAAGTATTCATTTGGACTTAACTTGTTTAAGAATTCATGGCCATCTACACTTGGATTTAAAAATGTAACCAATTGATTATTAGTTTGATAAATAAAGTTTGAAAGTCCCGCATTTGAAGATAAATTCATATTAACACCTCCAATTAGTGGTAATGAAAATTGACCATATTCCGGAGCAAATGATGCATTAAGTGTATGTCGTTGACTCCAATCATTCAGAAAATAGAGTGAACGAGCATTTTGAGCATTAAAAGATGTTGAAATTTGAATAAAAATCAAAGTAATTAGAAGAGTTTTTTTCACTATCTTTAGCCTTATATAAAAATGATTCATTAAGAAATGAATCATTTTTTAGTTAATATTTAAGTTGATTTAATTTAATTATTTTCCTGCGTTTAATGTGAGTTTAATGCCTTTAGGAATTCGAACACGTAATTCCATTGTAAAATACTGATCTACTTTTAATGGCATACCGGCAATTGTACTATTTTTGGTAGCATATACCTTAAATCCAAATGCATCTAGCTGATCTAAAGCACCAGTACTAACTTCTTTTATAGAAAAATTAAGATTACTGAATTGAGAAGTTCCATTTATATTGCATGATTTTATTGAATCACTTGAAGTCACAGTCACACCAGTTATAGGCTGTTTTAAACTATTTAATGGAATGATTTCAAAATTTAAAACCAATGGAATATTATTCTCAACGATTGATACAAAATCAAGTTGACGGGTATATTTTATTAGTTCTACAAGCTTAGACTTTAAACCGGTAATTGTGTCACCAAAATGAACTTTGAAATCACTTCCGAAATTTAAAGGTACATTTACACTGTATTTCAGATCAATTTGATTTTTTGCTGAATAAAGATCAAATTTTTGCCTATTCCCTGTTACAGTTGGTATCACTTTAACTTGAATTTCATCTGGGGCAATTTTCAGCAAATTGCTCATTGCAGGTATAATAAGGGGTTGATATAAGTTTGATACGCCGTCATTCGATTTGGCTAACCAAAATCTACTCCAGGTGGTTTGACCTAATACTTCTGCTTGAAGAATTGAAATTTGACTATTTACAGATGCATTCGGAATTATTGCTCCATCCTTTTTTGGTATCAAACTAATTGAAGCATCTACTGGTATTCCCATTGAATTTCCAATTTCAAGTGTAATAACTGGATTTTGAAGATCAATTTTGGAGCCAGCATCTTTTAAGAATGGAGGTAAGTTTAATACTATATTTTTTTCAATTGACGGAAGTGTTGGATTAATTTCACCTTCAATTAATGCCAAAGAAATATTACTCATTTGAATGGTTGGGATAATATCAATAGTACCTAAATCTTTGGTATTCAAATTTGTACCTTTAATATAAATTTTACCTTTCATACTTACTATATCATTTAAATTGAAAATACCATTGTCTAAAATTAAACCGGAGGAGCCAAAATCAATTTTTTCTAGTGTCAAAGTTTTAGAAAATCCCTGACTTACTTTAAAACCTCTATTCAGAATAACCTGATTTAGAGAATTCACGTTTCCAGTACTAAATTTTAGATAAGTAGGAAGTTGAATTGTAAAATTATCAAAAAATACAGAATCAATAGCAAGTGGAAGTTTATTTATATTTACATTAAAACTCAAATTTGCCGGTGTTTTTAATGTAGCATTATAAATTCGTTTTACGGAGGTCGAAACAAATTTATTAATAGCAATAGGAGTTGTTTTCTGAGGAATATCAATTGAAATACTTCGGGTTGTAAGCGATGCATCACTTACTACAAATCCATTGCAAGAGCCTGTTACTTTCAAAGTTTTATTAGCAAAAGACTGAATAGTATTTAAAGTGGTTTTTTGCGCACCAAGTGTTAAACCATTAATACTGTATTTTATTCCATCCGAAAGAGTAATTGAATTTTTTCCAACAGGTATGGTTTGATTAACTGAAACACTTGATATACCTAAGGTTTTAGTTGTAAAAATTTCGTTATAAGGTATTGTGAGTATATTTGTATTTGTATTTAGGCCTGAATATGGTTTAAACACAAAGGATTTGGGTAATTCAATTTGACAATTACCGCTTGTAAAATTAAAAGGAGCAATTCCCGGATTAGAAATTGCAATTTGAATAGAAGCACCATCTTGTAAATTAACTGAGTTTATTGACGAAATCTCAGATGGTATATTTGGAATTTCCTTCGTAATTGAGTAATTACCACCTGAAATGATTGGAGTTATTGCATTTGTCTCAATATCAATATCATCTACAATTGGCGATGCACTCAAACTAACTTTATATTCTACATCGCTACCCAACAAATCAATTCGAGAATTATCGGCTGTACCTTGAAAACTATAATCAATACTGTAGTTCACGGTTCTACTGTATATTAAAGCCCCCAATTGTGCCACATTTGACATATCCATGCTTTCAATTACAAAACTAGCCGAATATACATCTACATCCGTTGAAAGTACCGTATTTTCTATAATAAATGAATTACCTTCAATTTTTGAATTTAAACCAATTGGAGTTGACAATTTAAATTCTGAAGGAAAATCAATTCTGAACATTTTAATTGTATCATTCTGAGAAATTAAGCCCAAATGATTTGTTTTGGTTTTATCAAAAGTGAGGGTAACTACACATGATTTAAGTGTAATTTTATCAATCTTATTCAATTCGGCTGGAAAATTATATGAAAAAGACTGATCAATGCTCTGATTAATGGTTTTTCTGAAAGGTCCAATAACTATATTTTGATTTTTTGATTTTTGAACCATTGAATTCATCTGTTTTTTTACTCCAAATGCACTTGATATAAAAAACTTTTGTGTATAAGTCGTGTTAATCGGATCTACAATATTAGTTTTCAAGTCAATTTGAGGAAATGGTAATGATGATTCAATATTGATAGGATCAATTTGAAATTGAGGGAATTTAATATCAGTAAAACTTGTTGTAATTGGCGAAATTGCAAATGGTGCCAATTCAAAGCTAACTGGGTTAATACCAGTTAATGGTACTGCCAATGAATCATTAAGATGAAGTGAATAAGTGCCATCAGAAAGTTTTTTTAATAAGTCCAAATTTGTTTTACTTAGCATTGAGTCTAAGTAGATTTTAGAAGTTTTAGCTATTGGGAAAGTCAAAGAATCACCTCCTAAGGTAATATCTGTATTCACACCATTTGATAAATCATACGAATTATCAACACAACTATTTGTCAAAGTTAATGATAGAAGTAGAATTAACTGAAATTTCAATATTTTGTATGTCTTTTTCATGGCAATTAATTGTTTGAAATTTTAGAATTTTATGTCTTAATTAAATTATCGAAAGCGTGAAAAAATACGCTTCTAATTTTTTTCAAATATAATCATTAATTAGTAAAGTGTTGATATTTAATTAAATGTAGAAATAAATTTAATCAAACTATAATAATTATTACAATTTAATACTAAATTCAATTAATTGATAATGGAAAGAAACTCTCTATACTTTTGATTATTAAATTATTAACCCTAAATAACCACCAATTAATCATTGTAATATATATTTAGAAAATTGAAAATTGAAACATATATAAAAATTTTAGCAAATCTGTATAATTCACTAGTAATTAGGCAATTTGCATTATAGAATATTTTAAACTTGCTATATTTTTTCCTTTTTAATATTTAATATTTAATCAATATATTAATATAAATTATTTCAAATATCAAGTTTAATCAAAATAATTAAGAATATTTTACAAAATATTTTGTGGAATTAGTTCAATTTTGAGCAAATAATTTTGAAATTTCATTTTATTTTGGAATAATTACTATTAAATAATGCATAAATAAACTTATAATTGTAACTATAACTTTGAATTTTATCTCTATAAAGAAACAACGAATAAGACTTGATTGGAGAATTATTATATGATTAAACACCATAAAAAAAGTCCAACAGATATATTTTGTTGGACTTCAAATAATTGAATGGTCTAATAATTCAATATCTTAGATATTTATACTCCCATATCTATGATATTCAAATGCTATACTTTGTTCTTTCAAATAATGAAGTAATTCTAATCTTCCTTCCGTAATTGGTTTTTCAGTTGCGATATATTTACCAGTTTTAGCAGCTTCAGTAAAATAGGATACAGGAATATTTTTACTGCAAACTCGAATTCGATTGTGTTTTGGTATTTCTTTCAAAAAATCAATATCCCCTTGTATTAATATCTTTGAATCAGAATCCAATACTTTTTTTATTGCAACTAACTTAATATCTGATTGTTCAATGCTTATAGTCAACTTAGAATTTGCTGTATTTGCGGCTAAAATTATCAAAAAACAATCAATTAGTGAATCTTCAGGCAAAATTCTAAAAACTATATTTTTTATTGCCAGGTAACGGAATGTATTTTGCTCACCTAATACCTGATGAATATCAATTTCATTCGAAAATTCATTTTTCATATTTTCTGTATAACTCTGATAGGCAATAAATAGTCGCATTTTTTCAGCGTATTCAAGTTGCTGATTAAATTTAATTAGTTTATCAATTTCAATTAAATTTGATTGTTCAGATTTTATTTCAGAAAAATTAAATAGGTTAGATACATAATTCCGTCCACCGGCTTTTAAGCCGGCACCAAAAGCCGAGAGTTTCATTCCGCCAAAGGGTTGTCTATTTACTATCGCCCCTGTAATTCCTCGGTTGATGTAAAGATTTCCTGCTTCAATAGTGCTTTTCCAAATTAATTGTTCAGATTCGTCTAAACTTTGCAAGCCAGATGTTAATCCGTAATCAGAAGAGTTTACAAGTTCTATTCCATGTTGAAGATTGTCAATGCAAACAACTCCCAATAAAGGAGCAAATAATTCATTTTTAAAGGTATAACTCCTAGGTTTTACTCCCCATTTCACAGTTGGTTTCAATATGTATTTATTTTTATCAACGAACTCCGGTTTAACTAACCACCACTCTCCATCCTCAAGATTCTCTATTGAATGCAATAATTTTTCATTAGTATTAGTTATCATTGGACCTACAATTGTTCCACCATCCCATACACTTCCGGTTTTTAAACTTGTAACTGCATCAATCAATTTTAATTTAAATTCAGGGTCGTTATACACTTCTTTTTCAAGTAAAAGTAACGAACAGGCAGAACATTTTTGACCTGAATTACTAAACGCAGATGTCACAATATTTTGAATAGCGTGGTTGCGGTCGCCACTTGCTGTTAAAATTATTGCATTTTTGCCACCAGTTTCTGCAGAAAGCGAACATGTTGGATTATTTTGTAATAAACGAAATGCTGTGTCAGTTCCTCCTGTTAGAATTATGTGCGATATTGCTGGATGTGATGTTAAATGATTTAATGATTCACTTCCATCGGTACATACTACTTGCAAAGCATCTTTTGCTACACCGGCATCCCAAAAACATTTTGCAAATTCCCATGCAACTGGCATGGCAACTTTGGCCGGTTTCAAAATTACGGAGTTTCCAGCTGCCAAAGCAGCAGCTACGCCACCAACCGGAATTGCTAATGGAAAATTCCAGGGAGGAATAACCAAAATAATACCTTTTGCCGTAATTTTGACTGTTTTAAATTCGTTAAAATGCAGCATGGTTAATGGATAGTACCTACAAAAATCAATTGCCTCCGAAACTTCCACATCACCCTCAGTAATGGTTTTGCCGGTAATAGCCGACATACATCCGATTAAATATCCTCGTTTGTTGGCTAAATTTTCGGCAACTTGATGTAAAATTGCATTCCGTGCTTTAGTTGAAGTTTGTCGCCAGCCTGAAACATCTGCTTTTGAAATTGATATTATTTCTTTTATTTGTTCAAAATTTGATAAATTTAGCTCGCAGACGCAAGTTTTATCCTCCTGATTATGATCAAAATACTGATATTTTAGGTCTGAAGTTAACTCTTTTGATCCAATTTGTATCGGGATTTGATACGGTATATTTTTTGCTAATTTTTTCCAATCTTTTTTTATTTTTTCTGCCCAAATTCTATTTTGTTTTAAATCAAAATTTGTATCAGGTTCGTTTTTAAACATTGAAATATCTGTATTAATATTTAATACTGTACTATTTTCGTTTCTGTTTTGTGTTCGATAAGCTGATGGCACAAGTTTATCTTTCAAATCATAAGCTTCAATAAATTGGTTTTTAAGAAAATTCCATTGTTCGCTATCATACTTTAAACCAAATGAATAACTTAAAAAATTATCCTTTCCTGTATTTTCATCTAATCTTCGAACTAAATATGAAATGGCATTTAGGAAGTGCTCATTTTTTACAACAGGCGTATAAAGTATGATTTGTTTTTCTAAATTTCGCATAACTCTTGGCAAATGATTAGCCATTCCTTCAAGCATTTCAAATGCAACAAAGCCATCAACTTTATTTTTAACGCTTAGCAGATATGCATAACCAATGCTAAAAAAATTGTGAGAAGCAACTCCTATATGCATTGCAACTGCGTTTTCAGGTTCAAGTGCTCTATCCAAAATATGTAAGTAGTTGGCATCGACTTCAATTTTAGTATTTAAAATTGGATTTTCCCATCCTTTGAGTGACGAAACAATAGATTCCATTTGCAGATTAGCTCCTTTTACTAGTCTCATTTTCAATGCTGCACCTCCATTTTCATATCTTTTTTTAGCGAAATTTAGCAATTCAGTTTGGAAATTCCAGGCATCGGGCAAATATGCTTGTAAAACAATTCCAGCTGAATAATTATGAAATTGATTTAAACTCAAAACCGACATAAAAACATCCAATGTAAGCTCAGTATCTTTGTATTCTTCCATATCGAGATTCACGAATTTTGAATTTTTTACCCCATTTTCGTTGACGAATGGATAATCGATAGATTGTTGGTAAATTTTGGCTAATCGCTCACATAATTCCAATTTATTTAATTCGTAATTAAGAGGATTTATTTGTGCATAAATTCCTGAAATTTTGATGGATATGTAATTTATTCGTGGGTCTTTCAATGCTTCAAGATAGTGTAAATAGCGATGATTAGCCTCGCTGTTACCAAGAACAACTTCACCTAAAAGATTTACATTTTGACCAATTTCTTGTTTATTTCGCACATTAAGATGCTCATTTAGAAGTCTGGCTTTTTCGTTAATAATTACTTTCGAAGTGTCACTTCGAAGTCGCATTTTAAATATCGGAACTGATATGAAATCAAACCAATATCCAACCACAGTAAATAATTTGAGTAGAAACGTATCAGTAGTACTAAAAAACGACGGAACTCCATATCGCTCAATAAGTAGTTTCATTCGTCGTGCAAGTTTTTTATTATTTTGAATCTGTGACGATTCATCTAACATTTTGGAAAGCAATGTTTTATCATTCGGGTTTTGAATGAGTAAGGCATATTTTTTTTGTTCTTTCAATTCTTCAGCTGTAATTTCGTGTTCAGCTTTTGACAGAAAATCTTTTGCCCATAAAATAACATCATTTTTGCTGATTTTTTCCATAACGAAAAATTTAAAATTTAAAACTTCCGAAAGATAATGGAAAAGGATGAAATATGTATATTTATTTGAAAAATAATGAGGGTATATAAGAAAAAAAATCATATTCATTTTTTATGAATCCTCTGATGACTTGGGATTTAAAAAAATGAATATGAATTTGTAATTTGAAAAGTAGAATTTATAGGGTACTTATTTTATAAAAGAGGATACAAATAAAGTTAATGTGAGACCTATTAATACTGAAATTGTAAACCAACCAAATATATTTTGCATTCGATTGTTTACATATTTTCCCATTACTTCTTTGTTGTTCACTATCAGTATCATACATATTAAAACAACAGGTAGTAAAACGCCATTTGCTACTTGCGACCACAAGGTAATTAGTATTAACGGTGCATTTGGAATTAAAATAATTGCAGCTCCAATTACGATTATAAAAGTAAATAACCAATAAAATTGAGGGGCTTCCTTCCATTTTTTATCTATACCGGCTTCGAAACCGAAAGCTTCGCAAACATAAAAAGCTGTTGCAACAGGTAAGATGGTGGCTGAGAATATGGATGCAATAAATAATCCAAATGCAAAGGTAACTGAAGCCAAACTTCCTGCTATAGGCTTTAAAGCCATCGCAGCATCTTTTGCTTCTTCAATTTTAATCCCATTTTCGTGAAGCGTAGAAGCACAAGCAATTATGATGAAAAAAGCAACTACAACAGTTATTAAACTGCCAATAATTACATCGGCAAGTGTATATTTATATTCAGTAATTTTTATACCTTTTTCAATAACAGCCGATTGCATATAAAATTGCATCCAGGGTGCTATAGTTGTACCTATAATTCCAATCACTATGGTAAGATACTCTTTAGAAAATTGAATATCGGGTTTTATCATTGCATGACCTATTTCATTCCAATGAGGCTTACCAATTAATGCTGAGATTACATAAACTAATAAAAAAGCACTAAATATCAGAAAAATTCGTTCACTAAATTTGTAAGTGCCTTTTACTACTAACCACCATACCAAAACAGCAGCAATTGGAACACTTATATACTTGCTGATATTAAAAACCTGCATACTCCCTGCTACACCGGCAAATTCGGTAGTAGTATTACCAATATCGGCAATTAGTAATCCAATAAAAATAAAAAAAGTAATTTTAACTCCTGCATTTTCACGAATTAAATCCGCTAAACCTTTTCCGGTTACAATTCCCATGCGGGCATTCATTTCCTGAACCACAACCAAAACAAGAAATGCTGGAATCATTGTCCAAAGTAGATTGTAACCATACAATGCACCTGCTACAGAATAGGTTGTAATTCCGCCTGCATCATTATCCACACTTCCTGTAACTATGCCTGGTCCAAGAATGGCAAGAAACAAAAGGAAGTTACGAAAAATTGATTTTCTCCTCTTGTTAAATTCTTTATAATTAATTAACGCCATGACCTGCCTCCTTTCTTCGTCTTACGTTTTGACATTAAATCTTCCACAATATCATCAATTACAACCATTCCTACCAAGGTATTTTGAGCATCAGTAACCGGAATTGCAAGTAAATCGTATTTTAAAATAATAGCCGCCAACCTATCAATTTTATCTTCATCCTGAACACTGATAAAATGTTCATTCATAATTTGTTTCAATGTCATGGTTGGCAAAGAAATCACCAAATCGCGCAAAGTAACTGTTGCGATAAGCTTTTCTTTAGCATCTGTGATAAATAATGAATATATCATGTCAGCTTCAGGTTGTTGCTTACGCAATTCGTTCAAAGTTTCTTCAACCGTCATTGTTTCAAGGAATGATAAATAGTCGGTTGTCATGATACTTCCTACTTCTTTGTCTTCATATTCAAGCAGTTCACGAACATCTTCCGACGATTCTTTCTCCATTTCGTTCAGAATCAATTCGACTTTTTCGTCTTCCAATGTGTCAAGCAAGTCGGCAACCTCATCAGCCGGCATTTTTTCTAGAACATCAGCGGCTTTTTCAATCGACAGACTTTCAATAATTTGAGCCTGAGCATACGGTTCCATTTCTTCCAATACATCAGCCGCTCTTTCCTCGTCAAGCGATTCAAATATTTTTGTGCGTGATGCAGCACCCATTTCTTCAATTATGTCTGCTAAATCGGATGGATGAAGTTTATGAAGTTTATTGGAATCGAGTGAGAGTTTTATATTGAAATTGGAAGTATCCAATGCCTGAACATCATCCCACAATATAAAATTTGTTTCAAATGATATTTTGAACACATTCAAAAAACGGGTAAGCATATCGGATACACCAAGTCGGCGCAAAAGACCCTTTGTACTTACATCCACAGCAATTACATATGTGCCCGAATCAATTGCTACCAATCGAATATCGTTTACCCTAACCAGTTTACGCCCATTAATGTCAACAATCTGACGATCAAGAATATTTTTTGCCAAAGGCAAGGAATTTTCGATGATTTCGGGATTTAAATCTTCAAGTTTCGAACAGAGAAATTTGAAATATTGCTTGTTTGCAGTAATTTTTATGTGTTGATAGTTTAGGTAACGTATATTACCATCAATTTTAGTTTTTAACCCAATGAATTCAGGTCTGAAAACCTCGTCTTTGACAGGATTTTCTTGATGTGGATTTACATAAATTTCTATGACTTTGCCCAGTTGAGTTCCTGTACTGTCATAAATTTTACAGCCAATTACCTGGCTTAAGTAAAATGTGATTTGTGATGTCATTGTCACCTCCTTTTTTTTGTAG
>CAZEEB010000038.1:0-14122 GCA_964511245.1 uncultured Paludibacter sp. | reverse complement strand
GCCAACAACATGCGGCCGGATTTTATTTTAATAGCCGTGATTCCGTCTTTGGCTGCCACCGCTTCAATTTTAGCTTTTTTGCTTTGAGTAGAAATCAACGTTCCATGTGCCTTTGGTTCCATGGTGTTCAGCAATCGAACCGGAATATTAGCCAGTTTGGCAGGCAAAATACAGGTTGGATGAAGAATTTTTGCACCAAAATAAGCTAATTCAGCTGCTTCTTCAAAGTGCAATACCGGAACCGGTTTGGTGCCTTCCACTATTCGCGGATCGTTGTTGTGCATTCCGTCAATATCCGTCCAAATCTGAATTTCAGAAGCTTTTACAGCAGCACCAACCAACGAAGCGGTATAATCGCTACCACCACGTTGTAAGTTGTCAATTTCGCCATAAAAATTACGACAAACAAATCCCTGAGTGATATAAATCATTTTGTCGGGCTGAAGTTCCAGCTGTTTAGCCAGATTCTCAGCTATGAAATTAGTATCCGGCTCTGCATTTTTGTCGATACGCATATAGTCCAACGCAGGGAGCAAGGTGCTGTTTTCGCCAATTTCCTGCAAATAAAGTTGAAACATGGCGGTTGATAGCATCTCGCCTTCGGCCAGGACTGCTTTTTCTTCGAAAAGAGTAAAAACTGCTTTCGAGAACGTACGAAGGTAGTCAAAGTGCGATTTTAATTCTTTTTTTGCTTCCGATTTGTATTTTTCAGTGTCATATAACTCTTCTATTACATCGCTATATTTTTGTTCCAAAGCATTGATTTTTTCTAATGCTCCTGCATTATTTGTTTTGTACAAATAATCAGCTATTTCAACAAGGCTGTTGGTAGTACCTGACATTGCCGAGAGTACTACTATTTTCTGTTCTCCATCGCAAATTAGCTTGGCAACATCTTTCATTCTGATAGCCGAACCTACGGATGTTCCGCCAAATTTTAATACTTTCATGTGTTTAGAGTTATATAGTAATTTGTACAATCAAAATTAGCCACAAAAGTAATATTTTTTTCTCAATAATTTTCCATTTGTTATTTCGATTATTTCAGTTACATTTGCATAATAAAAGCTTTAATAGCATGAAAAAAAGAATAGTTTTAACTCTTTTATCTATTGTATGTTTTGCTTCGCATACTTTTTGTATCGATGCATGGATAAGAATAAATCAGCTGGGCTATTTACCATCCGCACAAAAGAAAGCCATTTTAATCAGCGAATCGCAACAAAACATCAGAAAGTTTTACATTTATGATGCATTAACGAATAAAGAAGTAGGTGCTTTTAATACCGTAGTGTCTTGGGGCGAATTTCAATCATTTAAAAGTGTATTTATTCTTGATTTTAGTGCATTTAACACACAAGGAGCGTTTTATATTAAAGCAGGGCTAATTTACTCGCCTACCATATATGTTAATAAAAATACTTATTTAGGGACAGCTGATTTTTTGCTTAACTATTTAAGGCAACAACGCTGTATTGCCAAACCAGGGGAGCATCAATTCGATGCTTTTGAGTCAAATGCTGAGGAGTTTAAACCAATAGCTGATACTGAGAATTTATGGATTGTTCCGAACCAAAAACTATCGACTCCAAAATCACAAAAAAAGCCAAGCCAATTTAATTTATCAGAACAAGCAAAATTGATAAATGTAACAGGTGGTTGGTCGGATGCCTCGGAATTTGTACAATATGGCAGCACTTCCGCTACTGCAATTTTTCAATTACTTTTTGCATATCAATTTAATCCAACTTCGTTTACCGACAAGTTTGATGCTAATGGCAAAAAAGGGGCTAATGGAATTCCAGATATACTCGACGAAGCAAAGTGGGGATTAGATTGGCTTATAAAAATGTGTCCCTCAAAGGATATATTATACCACCAGGTTGGCGATGACAGAGAGAATAATCAATTTCATACTCCTTCAGAAAATAATGTAGATTATGGTTGGGGGCAGGGCAACGGGCGTTCGGTTTATGTTGCTACAGGCAAACCCCAAGCTGTATTTAAAATAAAAAATCATTCAAACGGCTTAGCCTCTATTGCCGGAAAATATGCTTCTGCTTTTGCATTGGGGTCTCAATTGCTGGCAACATACTATCCATTTTATGCTGATAGCCTTACTAAAAAAGCAATTGAGTTGTACCAACTAGGGATAAAATATCCTGGTATTTGCCAGGCTGTACCTGCAAAATCTCTTATTTATTATAGTGAAGATAACTGGAGTGATGATATGGAGTTGGCTGCATCAGAATTATATCATTTAACCTATGATGCCAATTACTTGAAGGATGCTGCCAATTTTGGAAGAATGGAACCTGTTTCGCCTTGGCTCTGTTCTGACACTACCGGGCATTATCAGTGGTATCCGTTTGTTAATTTAGGACATTATATGCTCTCTAATCTGGAAAATCCACGGTATAAAAATGAGTTTAAAGAAAATTTATTGAGTGGAATTCAACGCATGAGCCTCTATGCTGCTAATAATCCTTTTGATGTAGGTGTGCCGCTTGTTATGAATTCAAATAACCTTGTGGTAGCACTTGCAACCCAATGTCGACTTTATCGCTCAATGACCAATGACTCGTCGTATATAGATATGGAAAACGGACTACTCGATTGGATTTTTGGACGAAATCCATGGGGAACAAGTATGATTGGCGGACTACCGAAAATTGGAATTGCAGCTTCCGATCCACATGCTTCAAATTGGAAAAAAAACCACCAGCCTGCTACCGGAGGTATGGTTAATGGTCCGGTTTTAAAAAGTATCTACACAAAACTTGCCATTTCCGGATTATCGAAGGACGATAAGTACGAACGATATCAATCTGATTGGGCAATTTTTCACGACGATTATACCGACAACATTAGCAACGAACCTTCATTGGATGGAACTGCTTCGCTTACCTACATGCTTTCTAGCAAGCAGTTAGAGGGTAATCCTGAAAAAACTTCCGATAATAATTTGTACAGCAATGGAGCAATTGTCCGTACAGATCCTTCCAAAAAACAAATTAGCATTGTCTTTTCGGGAAATGATTATGCTGACGGTTACAATATTATTCGCAAAACACTTAAAAAGCTGAATATAAAAGCATCGTTTTTTTTAACTGGCGATTTTTACAGAAACACAAAAAATAAAAGAATTATTAAGGGCTTGCTGCAAGACAAACATTATTTAGGAGGTAATTCGGACAAGAATTTATTGTATTGCTCGTTACAAAAAAGAGATTCATTATTGATTAATAAAGCCCAATTTATAACTGATTTACGCGCTAATTATAAAACAATGGAAAAGTTTGGTATTAAAAAAAATCAAACCCCATTTTTTTTACCACCTCACGAAATGCACAACGACAGTATAGGCAAATGGTGTAAAGAGGTAGGTATTCAATTAATAAACTTTACACCCGGAACACTTTCAAATACAGATATTTCTATTCCCGAAATGCGCGAAAATTATTATTCGTCCAATGAAATTTATAATCGAATTCTACAAGTAGAATCGAAACAGGGATTGAGCGGACATATTTTACTGTTTCATTTAGGAAGTGATGCCAAACGACAAGATAAATTTTACCCTCGATTGTATTCTTTGCTTATCGAATTATCAAAGAATGGATATGATTTTGTTGATTTATTCAAAGCCACAGATGTTTTTGATTCAAATGAAGCCACTATACCGTTAAATAAACAAAAAAGGAAGAACTGAAAATAGTCTTCCTTTTGCTTGGGTGGAAAACGGGGCTCGAACCCGCGACCTTCGGAACCACAATCCGACGCTCTAACCAACTGAGCTATAACCACCATAAATTAGCGAGTGCAAAGATAATACAGCTATTGATTTTGTGCAACTGTTTTGATTTTTAAATTCCATAGATTTTTGCAATGCTCTAATATACAGCGAATAAAAACAAAATTTAAATGAAATATTATATCTTAAATCCTGTTTTGGACTCACAAATTGCTGAAATAAAACAAAAAATAAGCTTATCGATGAATGGAATTGTATCCGAACAGATGATTCAGGGCGGGATTAATTACAAAAAAAACTTCGGAGTTTCAATTCCTCGATTGAAAGAAATTGCTTCATCATACAAGCCTCAACACGACCTAGCTCAACGACTTTGGGACTTAAAAATACGTGAAACTATGATTTTGGCAACTTTACTTCAGCCTACAGATACATTTACGCCCAAAATAGCAAAGCAATGGGCGGATGACTTTAATCAAATTGAAATTGTAGAACAATGTTGTATGAACATTTTTTGTAAATTATCTTGGGCAACTGAAATTTCGTGTAATTGGATTAATTCAGATAAACTTTGGATTCAAATTACTGCTTTTAGATTGGCAGCACGAGTTTTTGAAAACTTATCGAATGAGGAGATTAAAAGTATTACGTTAAGAGCGGTTGAATTATCAAATACCGATGAGTTTCATCTCTATAAATCAATTGCTGTTTGTCTCTCTCGATTCTGCAGAAAAGATAGATTAACAGCTATTTACGTCAAAAATTTAACCAATTTTGGTGCGGATTCTGTTTCTGTAGGACAGCAATTTATAAAGTATGAACTAACACAAGAATTGTTATTTTTAGAAATATTATAGCATAAAATAGCGCAAAAGTTGTACTTTTGTTGTTCGTAATTTACAACTATGAAAGAAGAGGTTTCATTCGATACTATCAGAGAATCGTTTACCGAATATCTGAAAAAACACAAACATCGCAAAACGCCTGAGCGTTATGCAATTTTGGAGCATATAAATAATTATGACGGACATTTTAATGCCGAAGTACTTTACAAATTAATGCTCGACGATTATCGGGTAAGTTTGGCAACGGTGTATAATACCCTCGAATTACTGGTTGATTGCAAATTAATTGTAAAGCATCAAATGGGTGGACAATATGCTCAGTACGAAAAAACATTCGGAAACAATACTCACAACCATTTAATTTGTACAAATTGCGGTAAAGTAAAAGAATTTTCTGACAAACAGCTTCGAATTTCTATTCAAACTCGACAATTTGTACATTTTCAATCTACTCATTATTCCTTATATTTATACGGTTTATGCCATAAGTGTAAAGCCGCATTAAAAAATTCATAGCCTATTTCTGTGAAAATATGAATACTTAATTCATTTAATCAACATCAGAAATGTAAATATTCCGAATAAAAAAGAGAATAAAAATAGAAATATTAAAATATAAAATATAAAAATGAAAGTAGATGTTTTGTTAGGTCTCCAGTGGGGCGACGAAGGTAAAGGAAAAATTGTAGATGTTTTAACGCCTGGATATCAGTTGGTAAGCCGTTTTCAAGGCGGACCAAATGCCGGACACACACTGGAATTTGAAGGAAAAAAATTCGTATTGCGCTCCATCCCTTCCGGGATATTTCAGGGTGACAAAATAAATGTTATTGGAAATGGCGTAGTACTTGATCCTGCCTTATTTAAAGCCGAAGTGGATGCTCTTGAACAATCAGGACATCCTTTGACCGATAGGTTGAAAATATCAAAAAAGGCTCATTTAATACTTCCCACACACCGTCTGCTTGATTCTGCATACGAGGCAGCGAAAGGTACTGGCAAAATTGGAACTACTGGCAAAGGTATTGGCCCAACTTATACTGACAAAGTGAGTAGAAATGGTGTTAGAGTTGGCGATATACTTCATAATTTCGATGATAAATACAAAGTAGCAGTTACAAGGCATAAAGAGATTTTAAATCAATTAAATTTCGAGTATGATTTAACAGAACTTGAAAAAGCCTGGTTTGAAGGGATTGAATGTATTAAACGTTTCGATTTAATTGATAGCGAACATTTTATTAACGAAGCGGTTAAAGTTGGTAAAAAAATTCTTGCCGAAGGTGCTCAAGGTACAATGCTTGATGTGGATTTTGGGTCATATCCATTTGTAACATCATCAAATACCATTTGTGCAGGTGCTTGTACCGGATTAGGAGTAGCACCAGGTAATATCGGCGATGTATTTGGAATTTTTAAAGCTTACTGTACCCGAGTAGGAAGTGGACCTTTTCCCACTGAATTATTTGACGAAACTGGTGATTTAATGCGTAAAATCGGATTTGAATTCGGTTCTGTTACCGGTAGACCACGCAGATGTGGCTGGATAGATTTGGTTGCTTTGCGCTATGCTGTAATGATAAATGGAGTTACACAGTTAATCATGATGAAAAGTGATGTGATGGATGGATTTGAAACCATAAAAGCGTGTGTGGCTTATAAAATTGATGATAAAGAAACAGAACAGTTTCCTTATGACTTGAATGATGGTGTTGAACCGGTTTATGTTGAACTGCCTGGTTGGGAAACCGACATGACTGCTGTGCAAAACGAAAATGAATTCCCCGAAGAGTTCAACGCTTATATCAGTTTTTTAGAAGAAGAACTGGAAGTGCCAATTAAAATAGTATCTGTAGGACCAGATAGAGCTCAAACCATTATTCGATATCAAGAGTAGTAAAATCAATATTGTGATTCTGCATCTAATTATCAAAGCTTAACTTGTATGCCATTTTGTCATTGGCAAGAATTTTGTTATAGAAATTACTCAATCTAAATTAAAATTTTAAAATTATGTTAATAGGTTATATTATTTTTGGTGTTTTTGCATTAATCAGTTGGTTGATATCACGAAATTTAAAGTCAAAATTCGAGCGATATTCTCGAATTCCAATTCCACGTGGTATGACCGGAAAAGACGTTGCCACTAAAATGCTGCGCGACCATGGAATTTACGATGTTCAAGTAATTTCTACCAACGGTCATCTTACCGATCATTATGATCCAATTACAAAAACCGTAAATCTGAGTGAAAACGTTTATGGTTCGAGCAATGTAGCTGCTGCTGCCGTTGCTGCTCACGAGTGCGGTCATGCGGTTCAACACTCAATGGCCTATGCGCCACTTACACTGAGGTCTAAATTAGTGCCTGTCGTTAATTTTGCTTCCAATTGGATGCAATGGATTTTATTGGCGGGAATAATTTTCATCCATTCATTTCCACAATTAATGTTGGCTGGGATTGCTTTGTTTGCAACTACCACTTTATTTAGTTTTATTACATTACCTGTTGAAATTAACGCTAGTTCGCGTGCCTTAGTTTGGCTAAACACGGCAGGTATTACAAACTACGAAACGCACGACCAAGCTCAAGATGCATTAAAAACGGCTGCATATACTTACGTAGTTGCTGCATTAGGGTCATTAGCCACATTGGTTTATTACATTATGATTTATCTTGGTGGAAGCCGGAGATAATAAATTTTTTCTGTTTTGATCAAATCAAAGTCAAATATCTTGCAAAATTAAAGCAGGATTTACTTTTTTGATAATTTCAAAAAGTAAATACTGCTTTTTTTCAATGTTCCGATAACATTAAATCAAGTCCATTTCTTCTTTTAATTTTCGAGCTAAACCGGCTACTACCAGATCGTAGGAATGATTAATTAATTCGCATAAGAATTTTTGAGAAATGCTTGGGTCAATCTTTACCGTGTTCCAGTGTTTTTTATTGAAATGCCAAGCCGGGCTAATCGCCTCAAATTCTTCACGCAACTGAATAGCTCGTTCAGGCTCACATTTCAGCGAAATTTGAGTTTCGGGATTGTCGAGTGGTATAAGTGCAAACATCTTCCCTTTCACTTTTAGTACCATATTCACATCGTCAAATGGAAATTCTTCTGTGCTACATTTCAGACTGAGACAATAATTTCGGAGTTCTTCAACATTCATTTTTAGATCTATTTTAATTTGGCAAACATACAATTTTTTTTTTAAAATTTTGCCGAAAATACGAAATATTAAATTCACTTCCTAAGCAGAATCGTTCCAGCTGTAATTTTGAAAACCATTAAATATTCACTACTTTTGCAAATCTAAACTCAATAAAATACCCTATGAATATCCTTCTACTTGGTTCGGGCGGACGCGAACACGCCATGGCATGGAAAATAGCTCAAAGTCCCAGATTAAGCAAGCTTTACATTGCTCCCGGAAATCCGGGAACTTCATTGACAGGAATAAACCTAAACATTGCTGCCGACAATTTTCCGGCATTAAAAACGGCAGTTCTTCATCACAAAATTGATATGGTTGTAGTTGGCCCCGAAGACCCTTTGGTAAAAGGCGTTGTAAACTTTTTTGCAGCCGATAAAGAACTGGAAAATATTCCGGTTATTGGCCCTGACAAAATTGGCGCACAACTCGAAGGCAGTAAAGACTTTTCAAAACAATTTATGTTTCGCCATAACATTCCTACAGCAGGATATCTAAGCGTTACTTCTGAAAATATTACCGAAGGTATTGAGTTTTTAAAAAGCATGAATGCTCCTTATGTTCTCAAAGCTGATGGGTTAGCAGCCGGAAAAGGGGTGCTGATATTGAATGATTTAGATGAAACAATCAAGGAATTAAAAGCTATGCTCGATGGCAAGTTCGGTGCTGCCAGTAAAACAGTGGTTATTGAGGAATTTCTAGATGGGATAGAATGTTCGGTTTTTGTTATGACTGATGGAAAAAACTATAAAATACTTCCTGAAGCCAAAGATTACAAACGAATTGGCGAGGGTGACAGCGGATTAAATACGGGTGGCATGGGAGCAGTTTCACCGGTGCCATTTGCCGATGCTGATTTTATGAAAAAAGTAGAAGAACGGATTATAAAACCTACTGTAAATGGGCTTTTGAGCGAAGGAATTTGCTATAAAGGATTTATCTTTTTTGGCCTTATTAAAGTGAATAATGAACCTGTTACCATAGAATACAATGCCCGCATGGGTGATCCTGAGACAGAAGTGGTTATGCTCCGAATCAAAAGTGATTTTGTTGAATTATTAGAAGGCATAGCTCATGGAAATTTAAACGAGAAAACGATTGAATTCGATGAGCGTACGGCAGTCACGGTCATGTTGGTTTCGGGTGGATACCCCGAAGCATTTGAAAAGGGCAAAATTATTAATGGTTTAGATAATGTAAAGGGCAGTATCGTATTTCATGCCGGAACGACACAAAATAACGACAATATTGTAACAAGTGGCGGACGAGTACTGGCTGTAAGTTCCTATGGCAGCACAAAATCAGAGGCATTGGCAGTTTCGTTTGCCAACGCTCAAAAAATTTCGTTCGATGCTAAATATTTTAGAACTGATATAGGATTTGATTTGTAAATAAGATGGCAAAGATTTTAATCGTTGACGACGAACGAAGCATACGCAATACCTTAAAAGATATTTTGGAGTTTGAAAAACACTTGGTAAGCTTAGCCGAAAATGGAAAACAAGCTCTCGAATTAGCTCAAATTCAGACATTTGACTTAGTTTTTTCGGACATTAAAATGCCTGAAATGGATGGTATTGAACTGCTTGAACAACTTTCAAAACTAGAAATTGATGCTCCAATAGTTATGATTTCAGGTCATGGAAATATTGAAACGGCAGTGGAATGTATAAAAAAAGGAGCCTTTGATTTTATAGTAAAACCTATAGATTTAAACCGATTGCTGATAACGGTTCGGAATGCACTTGAACGAAATACCTTGATTTCAGAGACAAAAATACTCAAAAAGAAAATAGCAAAAAACCATCAAATGATTGGTAATTCTGCTGCTATTCAAAAGGTTAGAATGATGATTGAACGCGTTGCTCCTACCGATGCCCGTGTGCTGATAAGTGGAGAAAATGGCACAGGAAAAGAAGTAGTGGCACGACAACTTTTTGAACTCAGCAATAGAAATGAAGCAGCATTTATAGAAGTAAATTGCGCAGCCATTCCTTCCGAACTAATTGAGAGTGAGCTTTTTGGACATGAAAAAGGTGCTTTTACTTCGGCAATAAAACAACGTATTGGTAAATTTGAACAGGCTGATGGTGGCACCATTTTTCTGGACGAAATTGGTGACATGAGTCTTTCTGCTCAAACAAAAGTTTTGCGTGTACTTCAAGAAAACGAACTCACACGTGTTGGAAGCGATAAAAGTATCAAAGTCAATGTACGGGTATTGGCTGCCACCAATAAAAATTTGAAAAAGGAAATAGAAATAGGCAATTTTCGTGAAGATTTATTTCATCGACTCAATGTGATACCCATTCACGTGCCAAGTTTGGACGACCGAAAAGAAGATATTCCATTGCTGGTTACTCATTTTTGCCAATTAATTTGCAAAGAGCAAGGTATACAGCCAAAAATCTTTGATATTCAAGCCATTGAAATGCTTCAAAACCGAACCTGGACAGGCAATATTCGCGAACTTCGAAATGTTGTAGAACGCTTGATAATTCTTGGAGGTGCAACAATTAGTAATGAAGATATTGAGCTTTTTGCTTAACTAAAATTGAGTATTAACTGCCAAGTGCTGACTATTCAATTTTGAGCAATCTTCCTGTTTCAACATCCATAAAAATCTTTATTGCTTGTTGTTTGAATAAACTCTCGGGCAATGGGATTGTTTTTCCAAACTGCGAAACCCAAAAATTATTCGTATACAAAGTTGTAATTCCATCCGTAATTGAAAGTTGCGTACTGGCGGGTAAAAGAGAATATAATACTGCTTTTTCAAATTTGGTTTTCGGATCTGGAGTGCTAATTGGCACAACCGCAGGAATCAGATTAATATAGTAAGGCACACCACTTACATCATCGGCCGGCACAATACCTTTGAAAACCGAAAGCCGAAATAGCACCTGATTTGTAATTGCAGCTGTTGGAATAAGATTAATCGTTTGTTTTTGAGTTTCAATACTTGTTTTTCCGACAAATAATTCCGTTAAATCACGCTCCAGGCTGTTCAGTCCATCAAGCATCGTTTTAAAAGATTCGCCATCGGCCGGCAGTTTTTCAACATCGGCAGTGAGTAAACCCAATCTGCTTTCACGGATTCGATAAATCTGTTTTGCCACCCCTTCAGCCAGTTTTGCTTCCGAACCGGCCATCATGTATTCTTCGCCCAATGGCAGTAATACTTCGGATTTTAGGGCTTCATTTGCGGTGATTTCACTGCTTTGGCTTACTTCTTTTTCCAATTGTATTGGCACATTTATGCCACACAGAATTCCTTTATTGTTTAGCGTTAAGTGTCTCGTTTGCAATGAAACAGAAGGAGAAAATGAATAAGTACGGTTAGGATCGGGCAACGCAAGGGTTTTTACCCGAATGGTTTTTAGTCGGTAGCTTATTTTATCTTCTGTAATAATCTTATTTGAAGCCAGATAGCGTTCGGAATATCGATAATATAATCCCGTTTTCTGAGTTGTTTTCTCAATTTCAATTTCAATACAAAATTGAGTTTTCGGCAATGAATATACCATAACCGGCTCGCCTTCGGTAATTGTGAAAGCCGATTGAGCTTTTGCGTTAAACCAGTATGCCGATAGCAGCATTAAAACAAACAACTTTTTCATTGGTGTTTAATTCAGTTAATGACTTATTTTCAGAACTTTAAATCTACTTTTTTGGTTTTGATTTGGCTTTTGCTTTTGAATCAGCTTTGGCTGCTGTAGATTTTTTGCCGTAAGCTTTCTTTTTAGTTCCGGCATCGGGTTGAGCAGCCATTAGTTCCTGACAGCGCTCCAGAGTCAGGGTATGAGGGTCTGTTCCTTTAGGAAAAATTTTATAATTTACCTTATCGCATGTAAAATAGGCTCCAAAACGACCATTAAGCACCTGAATCTCTGCATTTTCACCCAAGGTTTTAATTAAGCGGTTTTTTTCTTGTTCTCTTTTTTCAATTATAACTTCGATAGCTCGTTCGGCAGTTATTTCCATTGGATCATCGGTTTTTGTAAGCGAATAGAACGATGCTGCATGTCGGATATATGGTCCAAACCGACCCACAGCCACAGTCATTGTATTGTTTTCAAATTCACCAACCTCACGGGGCAGTTTAAATAAATCCAGTGCCTCGTCCAGTGTAATGCTTTCTATAGATTGTTCCTTTCGAAGTGATGCAAAAATGGGTTTTTCCTCTTCTTCTGAAGTGCCAATTTGTGCCAATGGGCCATATTTTCCAATTTTTACCGAAAGTTGTCGACCGCTTTTGGGATCAACTCCCAGAATTCGTTCGCCAACCTGACGTTCCGAATTTTTCATGGTATCTTCCACTATTGGATGAAATTTTTTGTAAAATTTATCAATAGCCAGCGTCCATTTTATTTCACCATCGGCAATATTATCAAATTCTTTTTCTACATCAGCCGTAAAATTATAATTCAGAATTTCGGGGAAATATTCAGTCAAAAAGTCTGTAACAACTGTACCAATATCGGTTGGAAAGAGTTTTGATTTTTCAGCGCCTGTATTTTCCTGAATAATTTTATCTGTGATTTTTCCTTGTTTCAACTTTAACACATTGATATCGCGTCTTTCTGCTGTGCGGTCTCCTTTTTCTACATACAAGCGATTTTGAATGGTAGAAATAGTTGGAGCGTAGGTAGAAGGACGTCCAATGCCAAGTTCCTCTAATTTTCGGACTAAACTTGCTTCGCCGTAGCGTGGTGGTTTTTGAGTAAATCGCTCTTGGGCAGCTATTTCGGTTGGGTCAAGCAATTCTCCGTTTTTCATTAATGGTAATATCGATTCATTTTCGGCATCGGTATCATCGTCGGTCGATTCAAGATATACCTTCAGAAAACCATCAAATACAATCACTTCGCCCGAAGAAATAAACTGTAAATTACTGCCCGATATACTGATAAAAATGGAGGTTTTTTCCAGTTCGGCATCCGCCATTTGCGAAGCAATGGTTCGTTTCCATATCAATTCGTACAAACGTTTTTCCTGCGAAGTTCCATCCACCGAATGTGCATTCATATAGCTCGGACGGATTGCCTCGTGTGCTTCCTGAGCTCCTTTGGTTTTGGTATTAAATTTTCGTATGTGTACGTATTTTTCACCAGCCATGCTTATAATTTCGGCTTTGGAGTTGCCAATTGCCAAATCAGACAAATTAACAGAGTCGGTACGCATATAGCTGATTTTTCCGGCTTCGTATAATCGCTGTGCAACCTGCATGGTTTGTGCCACTGAAAAACCAAGCTTACGAGCTGCTTCCTGCTGCAAAGTAGATGTGGTAAATGGTGGAGCCGGTGATTTTTTTGCAGGTTTGGTAATAATATTTTCTACTTTGAACTGGGCATTTTTACATGTCTCCAAAAATGCTGAGGCTTCGGCTTTACTGGCAAAGCGTTGCGAAAGTTCAGCTTTTAATTCAACTGCTGAACCGTTTTTATCAACTGATTTAAAAACGGCACTTACCCTAAATGATGCCTCGGCAGCAAATTGATTTATCTCACGTTCGCGTTCTACGATTAAGCGCACTGCCACCGACTGCACTCTGCCAGCCGACAATGATGGTCGGATTTTTCGCCATAAAATTGGTGAAAGTTCGAAACCCACAATTCTATCCAATACTCTGCGAGCTTGCTGTGCATCTACTAAATTAACATCAATCTCACGTGGATTTTCAATGGCATGAAGTATAGCATC
This sequence comes from uncultured Paludibacter sp., assembly GCA_964511245.1. Lineage (GTDB taxonomy): Bacteria > Bacteroidota > Bacteroidia > Bacteroidales > Paludibacteraceae > Paludibacter. The sequence goes on along the minus strand of CAZEEB010000038.1, from coordinate 607 downwards.
TTTTGTAATTTCGTGAAAAACTATGCGACGCGTATTTTCTTTTTTAAGTTTTAATTCTTCGTACAGATGCCATGCAATGGCTTCACCCTCACGGTCTTCATCGGAAGCAAGCCAAATTATTTCAGTGTCTTTTATCGCTTTTTTTAGTTCTGATACTAATTTTTTCTTGTCGGTTGACACCACATACTCCGGCTTATAATTATTCTCAAAATCAATACCAATGCCTTTTTCCGCCAAATCGCGAATATGACCAAAACTGGACATAACCTGATAATCTTTTCCAAGAAATTTCTCTATGGTTTTGGCTTTGGCAGGTGACTCTACTATGACAAGGTTTTTGGGCATATCGCTGTTGGGTTAGATGTATGATAGTGCAAATTGGGTGCAAAATAACAAAAACAAGTTGGTATAAGCCAAATTTTCAGCACATTATTTTTGTTTTTTATTAATTTTGTTCAAAAATACGACAGCACTGTATTATTTTAAGACTTTGAAAAATTTAAAAACCGAATGATTGTCTTTTTTTATTCTCAAAAAAATGCTTCCATTCAAATCCTTATAAATCCAAAAAAAACACTAACTTTGCCCTAATTTCCAAATAAGCATC